>CAYTXK010000120.1:0-6705 GCA_964441645.1 uncultured Acidobacteriota bacterium | reverse complement strand
AAGGTGAACCGCCAGCCAGAATTCCTCTGAAGGCAACGCGGCCGCTAGAGAGGCACCCAGGAACGCGCCAGCCTGGTCAGAGTAGGGCCACCATACGGCTGCGGTAGGCCGATGTCGAGCGAGAGGTGGCCAAAGAACGGCGGTGGGGCTCAGGGGTCTGAGAGCTCAGATTTGAGATTTCAAATTTCAACGGGCTGCGGGGCGGCGATGGCGGCGGGAGCGGGGAAATTGAGCTGGCGGCGAAATTCGCGCTGCAAGAGCCAGAGATTGATGACCGCCTGCACGGCTACGGTGGCCACGGAGAGATACCAGACCTCGCGAATGGAGAATCCGGGCTGTTGGGAGAGCACAACGGCGGGAATGGCGAAGAAGAGCAGGCGGGAGGCCGAGCTGGCGAGCGGCGGCCAGGTGTTGCCGAGAGCTTGAAACATGCTGGAGCTGGTGAAGACCAGCCCCACAGCCAGGAAATTCCAGGAGATGATGCGGAGATACTCGCCGCCAAAGGCGACTACCTCAGGCTCCGGGGAGAAAAAACGGATGAGAGTCTCCGGCGAGAGCTGGCAGAAGAGCGTGACGGCAATCATCAAGACGCTGACCAGGGCGGCCGCGGAGCGGAACGTCTGCCGCACGCGCGGGGCCAGGCGGGCGCCGAAGTTCTGGCCGGCGACGGGCGAGGCGGCGAAGCTGACCGCCATGACGGGCAGGAAGAGGGATTGCATGATGCGCCCGCCGATGCCGAATCCGGCCTGGGCGGGGGCGCCGAAGCCGCGGATGATCCAGTAGACCATGCCGATGTAAACGCCCATGAGGGCGAACTCGCCGCCGGCCGGCAGCCCGATGTTGACCATCTGCCGCCAGAGCTTCACCTGCGGGGACCACTGGCCGCGAGCAAAGGAGACGTAGCGCTCGAGCTTGAGAAAGTAGGCGGTGATGGCCGCGACGCCGACGGTGATGGCGATGAGCGTGGCCAGGGCGGCGCCCTGCACACCGAGCGGGTGATGCGTTCCCCAGCCCAAGATGAGCACGGGCGCCAGCAGGATATTCAGCAGCACGGTCAGGATCATGACGACCATGGTCGGTTTGATGATGCCGGTGCCGCGCAGGGCGGAGGCCATCGCCACCAGGGGGAACTGCAACCCCAGGGCGGGGACGAACCAGAGGAGATAGGCGGCGCTGGCGTCGGCGGTTTTGGCATCGGCGGCGAGCCACTGGGAATACGGCCAGCGAAAGAGGTAGCCCAACACGACGACGCCGACGCCGATGAGGAGCGCCAGCACCAAGGACTGATTAAAGACGAGCTGGGCGCGAGGCTGGTCCTTGCGGCCCGCCGCGTGCGAGATCAAGGTGGTGGTGCCGACGCCGAGCATTTGGGTGAGGGCCAGGACCACCAGCATCAGATTGCCGGCCAGCCCGACGCCGGCGATGGCTTCTTTCCCCAGACGGGAGACGAAATAGAGATCGACGATGTAATAAAGGGTTTGGAAGCCCATGCTGACCGCCATGAAAGCAGAGAGCTCCAGAAGGTGGCGGGTGATGGAACCCTGGGTGAGGTCTTTCATTACTCCTTGCCCAACATCTTCAGGACGCGGTGGCGGAGGTGGCCGAGGTGGCGGTTCATGAAATGCTTGCGCTCAAGAAAAGGAATCACGGGCGGGCGGCGGACGCCGAGCTTGCGCAGCTCGCGGACCAGGCGGACGTCGCGCTTGGTGTATTGCAGCCCCACTTCGAGGGCTTCGACGGCGTCGGCTTTCTTCCCGGCTTTCAGGTAGACCTGGGCAAGATTCATATACCCCTCCACCAGATGGCGGTTCATCTGCAAGGCGGTGTGGCAAAGCTGGGCGGCTTCCTCGTGTTTCTTCTGCGCCAGCCCCACCAGCACGCCCAGATAGGAAACGTAGAGCGGATTCTTTTTGTCGAGCTCGACGGCGGCCTTGAGTTTGTCGAGGGCTTTTCCGTAGTAACCGTTGTGGAGATACTGGACTCCCGACTCGAACTCCTCTTCGGCTGCGGTCTTCGCCTTGTGCATCGTGCCCTCCGGATGTCCTGATGCTACGTCCGATCCCCTGCTACGGCAAGCGCTGCTACAGCCTCTGGGCTATGACCTCGGCCAGAGTGTGGGTGACGGGTTCGGCCTCTTCCCAGTCGCTGCGCAGCACTCTTTCACGGTAATGGCGAATCTGGAGCCCGCGTAGGGCGCGCTTCACTTCCGCCGGCGTCAGCGCGCTCAGCACCCACAGCGGGCGTCGCGGGCGGCCGGCGTGGAAGCTGCCACGCGGGCGCTGGGGCGGGCGCAGGAAAGTATTGCTCTCGCCGGGCATGGTCTTGAAGCCGGGAGCGGTGCGAGCTCGCTGGAAGTGGCGGTCACGGGTCAGCTTCACCAACAGAAAGAGCGTGCCGCCGGGCGCTTGTCCCGACGAAGGAGGGGCCAAGGCGGCGCGCGCCTGCCGCAGCACGCGCAACGCCGCCGAGCGCTTGACCTGATGCAACGCGCCGCTGATGACAATCACGTCATAAGGGCCACGCAGCCGCGCGCGGGCGAAATCCCTCCGCCGACACAGTACCTTAAGGCCGCGGCGGCGCGCCTCCCGGCGCGCTTCGGCCAGGTAACGGGCGTTGAGCTCCCAGCCTTCGACGCTGAAGCCCTGCTCGGCCAGCCAGAGGGCATTGCGCCCATAGCCCATGCCGAGGTCGAGTGCCCTTCTCGGCGCTGCTCGGCGTTCTCGGCGCCTCCTCGGAAGAGGTTTCATGAACCGACGCAGAATCGAATCCGGCCGCCAGGCGTAGCGCGCATCTTCGTAGTAGTACCGCACCGCAAGCACTAGGCGCTGCCGAGCGTGGCTTCGATGGCGGCCGAGATGTGCTGGGTCCAGCGGTCGACTTCGGCTTGCGTTTCCGCTTCCACCATCACCCGCGCCAGAGGCTCGGTGCCGGAGTAGCGGACGATGACGCGGCCGCGCTCGCCTAGCGCCGCTTCGGCCTCGGCGATGGCCTGCTTGACCCGCGGAACTTTCTCGAAGGGGACTTTTTCGCGCACGGGCAGGTTGCGCAGCACCTGCGGAAAGACTTTCAAGTCTCGCGTCAACTCGTCGAGGCCCTGGCCGGTGGCGCGCACCACGGCGAGCACTTTGAGGGCGGTCAGCAGGCCGTCGCCGGCGGGGGAGTCGTCGAGAAAAATGATGTGGCCCGACTGCTCGCCGCCGAGATTGGCGCCGCGGCGCTGCATCTCTTCCAGCACGTAGCGGTCGCCGACGGCGGTGCGAAGCAGAGCCAGGCCATCGCGCTTCAGGGCGACTTCCAAGCCCAGGTTGGCCATCACCGTACCCACGACCACGCCGCCCTTGAGCGCGCCCTGGTGCTTCATCGCGCGGGCGGCCAAGAGCAAGATGCCGTCGCCATTGACGACGCGCCCGCTGGCAGCCGCAAACAGGGCACGGTCAGCGTCGCCGTCAAAAGCCACGCCAACGTCGGCGCCCACGGCGGCTACTTCCTGCGCCATGACCTCCGGGTGGAGCGCCCCGCAGCCCTCATTGATGTTGCGACCGTCGGGCGCCGAATGGATGGCGGTCACCGCGGCGCCCAGGTCGCCGAAGAGCTGCGGGGCCACGCGGGTCGCAGCGCCGTTGGCACAATCCACCACCAAGCGGAGGCCGCCGAGGTCGGCGGGCAATTCGCGGCGTGTGACCTGCTTGAGCGAGTCGAGGTACTCCTCGGCCAGGGAGAGGTCCAGCGGCGGAACGAACGGCTCCGGGACCGCGGGGTCACCGAGCAGGCACTCGATGCGCGCTTCGAGACGCGCCTCGGTTTCGTCGGGGAACTTCATCCCGCTGGAGGAAATCAGCTTGATGCCGTTGTCGCGGTAGGGATTGTGCGAGGCGCTCACTACGGCGCCGGCGGCGAAGCGTTTGGCACGCACGAGGCGAGCGACGCCCGGTGTGGGCAGGACGCCGGCGGACACGACGTCCACTCGCGCAGCGCGCAACCCGGCGGCCAGGTAGCTGATCACCCAGGGGGAAGACTCGCGCGTGTCCTTCCCCAGCAGGACTGTCCCGCGGGTGCCACTCTCCCGCAGAAACTCGCCAAAGGCGCGCCCCACGGCAACGATGGTGCGGGCGTCGAGCGGCGGCTTGCCCGCCAGGCCGCGAATGCCATCGGTGCCGAAGAGCTTCGCCATCCTTACCCTAGTACTGCGGTGGCTTTTCCACCGCCTTGCGCTTGCCGACGAAGGTGCCGTTGGGCTGATAGGCCACGAGCTCGGTCACCTGGCCGGAGTCGTCTTTGTGGAACTCGATGCTGAAGCCGGTCAGACCTTTCACCTCGAAAAGCAGGCCGCGCTGCGGCAGGAGCTCGTAGGGAGGCTGGCCGGGCACAATGAACATCAAGGTGTTTTCACCTTTGAGGATGATGGTCACCGTTGTGGCGCCGAGCTCGTAGTCCCCCACGAGCGGCTCGAGGAAACTCCGCTCGCGCATCTGGCGGTCGGGCAGGCGGCGAAAGACGATGGCGGGGACGTTGGGTTCGAGGGGCGCGCTGAGCGAGTCGAGGTCGCCGTTGACGCTGGTCGCGAACATCACCTTCATCTTCTCCAGCGGGTTCAGCGGGTCTTCTTTGACTTCGAAAACGTCGTAGTGGAAGTGCTGGAGGGGAGAGGGGAAATTGTTGTAGGTCAGCTCCAGCGCGCCGTCCTTGAGGGCCACGGTGGCGATGCCGTAGCCGGGGTGCTCGTACTCGCTGGCGTATTCGGCGAGGGCGTGCGAAGGCGTGGTGCCCAGCTTGCGCGGTGTGTAGCCTTTCTTCTTGGCTTCCTCTTCCGACTCCTCGCCCTTGCGCTCCATCTCCTTGAAGCGGCCCTTCCAATCCACCGGCTCGAGGCCCAGCAGGCGGTCGTAGATGTTGTAGCCCAGGACGGTGGTGGTGGGCGAGCCGCCCAAGTTCGTAAGGACGACTACACCGATTTTTTCCTGCGGCATGAAAGACAGGAGAGCAACGAAGCCGTCAATGGCGCCGCCGTGGGCCACGGTTTTCAAGCCGCGGTAGGTGCCGATGGTGAAGGCCATGCCGTAGCTGGAATGCCCGACTTCCTTCCAGCGCAGCCAGCCGGGAATGACCATCTGGGGACTCTGCATCTGCTGACTGTTGTTGTCGGAGAGAAGTTGATGGTCGCCGAGCTTGCCGCCGTTCAAGTGCATCAGCAGATAGCGGCTCATGTCGTCGACGGAAGAGTTGATGGAGCCCGCGGGAGCGATTTCGTCAATGACGCGGAAGGGCACGCCCTTGATCTCTTCCTTCACCTTCTCGTAGGGGCGGGCGAAGTCGGGGCCTTTTTCGGAGTCGCGAACGGAAAAGTTGGTGCCGGTCATGGCGAGCGGCTGGAAGATGCGTTGCCGCACAAAGTCCTCCCAGCTCGCGCCCGCCCGTTGTCCCACCAGATAGCCCGCGGTCATGAACATCAGGTTGTTGTACTGGTAGGTGCTGCGGAAATCCTTGCTGGGCTCGAGAAAGCGCAGCCGCTCGACCATCTCCCGGCGGGTGAAGCCGGCGTTGTACCAGAGCAGGTCGTGCCGGGGCAGCCCGGAGCGGTGGGTCACCAGGTCGCGCGGGGTCATGTGCTCGCTGGCCACAGAGTCGCTCAGGCGGAACTCGGGCAGGAACTCGCGCACCGGGCGGTCCCACTCCAGTTTGCCTTCGTCCACCAGCATCCCCATGGCGGTCACGGTGAACGACTTGGTGATGGAGCCGATGGCGAACAGCGTTTGCGGGGTCACCGGCCACTGCTTTTCGAGGTCGCGGTAGCCGTAACCCTTGAGGAGAATCACCTGGCCGTCTTTCACGATGGCGACCGCCACGCCGGGCACCTTCCATGCTTTCATCACTTCGGCGACGAAGGCGTCGAAGCCTTCGAGCGGAGCTTTCTGGGCCGCGGCGGCCGCCGGACGTGCCTTGGTGGGCGGCGCTGCCAGGCTTTGTGCCACGGGGCTCAGAAGCAGCAGCGCTGCCACGGCGGCGATGAAAACGGCTCTCGTCATCTTGTGCATACGTCCTCCTCTTGCTCTATGGCTAATCCGATTGCAAACCCCAAAACGCCCCGCTCAGCGCGGCGCCAGCTCCAGCCAGATCTCTTCCGGCAGGATGCGCACCACCTCGATCCCCGAGGGGACTTCGACGTTCTGTGCTGAAAGGTGCAGGGTGATTTTGCCGGGCGTGGCCTCGCGCAGGTCCACCACCACGGCGATTTGCTCGGGCGTCAGCCGGCGCAGGCGGTTCTCCGGCCCGCGCAATTGCAAATGCACGCGAGTGGAAAATCCGCCCGCCACCTGCAAGTTGGCGGGCAGGTTGTGCAGCTCGATGGGGACGGAAACGCCGATGTCGGCCACGGGGGTGTAGGTGACCGCCGACCAGAGGGCATAGGCCAGCCCGAGGGAAAGCAGCTTGAGCCACCAGTTGCCGAAGAGCGCTTTGCGCAGCCAGTCCATCGCCTAGCTCGCTCGCCCGGAAACCGGCAGGCGGGGCGCGCCCGGCATCAGCAAGCGCCGCAGACGCTCGCGGAGCTGATCGGGAGTCAGGTTCAGGTCCACGGCCCCGGCGCTCATTACGCCCAGCGCACCGGTTTCTTCGCTCACCACCACGGCGATGGCGTCGGATTCTTCCGTTACGCCGATAGCGGCGCGGTGCCGGGGCAGAGGGTACATTAGCCCAGCACCCCGGCTG
>CAYTXK010000119.1:4897-6776 GCA_964441645.1 uncultured Acidobacteriota bacterium | reverse complement strand
TAGCCTTGGTGGCAGTGGTGCTCATCGGGGCGGATTATATTCGCTTTTTATTCGCCTGTCAAGAGGTTTTATTCGCTTTTTCTTCGTCTAATAGGCCTGGTTTTGGGCCCCAGCTAAGGCAAGGCATCGCTGCCAGGCGTGCCTTCATCCAAGCAAGTGAGGGCAGAAAGCCCTTCGCCCCGCGTTTGCGGGGCTCAGGACAAGGAGGTCCGGAACCATGAAAAACAAGGGAAACCGGATGCTGCGGATGGGGGTGGTTTTGCTGGCCCTGTTCGGCCTAGTGCCCTTCGACTACGCTCAGGATCTCCGCTTCGCTCCGAGGGGGGCGGAGGCCTCGGCGCCCAAGCGAACGCAGGCGCACCCGGGGCTGGAGAATCGGGTGCGGCACGAGCTGGTGATGATGCCCTACTACTCGGTGTTCGACAACCTAGAGTACAAGGTGGAGGGCTACCGGGTGACGCTCTCCGGCCAGGTGACGCGGCCAACGCTGCGCACAGAGGCGGAGGCCCGGGTAAAGAAAATCGAGGGCGTCGAGGAAGTGGTCAACAACATTGAGGTTTTGCCGGTGTCGTTCAACGACG
Source organism: uncultured Acidobacteriota bacterium (assembly GCA_964441645.1). GTDB lineage: Bacteria > Acidobacteriota > Terriglobia > Acidiferrales > 2-02-FULL-67-57 > CAYTXK01. Next base: position 6,195 of record CAYTXK010000119.1, on the reverse strand, counting down.
ACCGTATCCGCCGCGCCGCTTTTCGGGCGATTTACGGGGACACGTCGCTGAACCGCTACGCCTTGCAGCGGGTGCCGCCCATTCACATCATCGTGAAGCGGGGGCAGCTAACGCTGGAGGGCGTAGTGGCTAACGAGTCAGAGAAGAACCTGGCTGAGATGCGCGCCAAAAGCGTCTCGGGCGCCTTCAGCATCACTAATAACCTGCGGGTGGAGAAGGACTGAAGCGACCTCAGGGGCTAAAGCCCCCTGCTTAGTTGCTTCAGTCTTCTGTCGTGCCTGAAGGCACGACCCACAAAGTGAGAGCCGCGGGGCCGAGGGAACTGCTTTTGAGAAAAGCAGATTCCTCGCCCCGAATGTCTGGCAAGCCTGGCTTTCGGGGCTCGGAATGACAAAGGCAGAAAAGGCCGGCGACGAAGCCGAAAGGCAGGCTTCGTCGCCGCTACCAGCTAGGCGCCCGGACGAGGTTCGCGACTACTTCTTGTCCGTCCAGGAGCTGGGGTGGCATTTGGCCAGGCCTTTCTTGCCTTCAGCCTCATCCAACGCCTCCAGCTTATTGCGCGCCTTCATAAAGCCGAAGCGAACCTTCTGCTGCAAGTAGTAGGTTTTGCCGGCATCCACTTTGAGCGCCATCACGCTGCGGTTTTCGGCCTGTGAGCAGAAGTAGTGTTCGCCGGGCGGCAGGGTAAAGAAGAAGTAGTTGTTGCCGCGGTTGACGCCCATCCACTGGCCGTCCACCGCCAGCTTGGTCTGCACCTTGTTGCCGGACATGGTGGGACGGATGACGTAGATCATCGCCTTGTCGGTCGGGGCCTCAGGTGTCGGATGCGATTTCTTGTCGGTGTCGACGGAATAGCCGTGGTCCTTAGGCCCGCAAGCCTTGGCTTCCATTTCCTTCGAAGGCTCTTCTTCCTTTGCCTGCTCCTGTGCCAACTCTCCCTTTTCGGGCGCGGCCAGTGTCTCGGAGGCGGGCTGGAACCAGGCGCGGCTGACCCCGCCGCCGGCGGGGCTGACGCCCGGCAAGCCTACGGCCCACAGCAGCAAGAAGATTCCGGTGGCGAAAGCAATTCTGTTCTTCATTGGGTTTCCTCTCTCCAGAGTTGTTTTGGAGAATCGGAAAGTACCGCGGAGCGCGGCGCGTGTCAACAGACTAGTAGGGGCCTGGGTGGGGCGTCCTTCAGGGGCTAAAGCCCCTGTTTCTTTCCACAGTTTTCGTCATGCCTAAAGGCATGACCCACAAAGCTAGGGCGGGGGCGGAGACGGCGGTGGGGCATAGGCATAGACGATACCTTGGAGTGT
>CAYTXK010000119.1:0-4887 GCA_964441645.1 uncultured Acidobacteriota bacterium | reverse complement strand
CGGTGGTGCCGATGCCGCGGATCATGCCCTGCAAGCTGGCGATCCAAGCCGTGGAGCCGTCGGCCAGACGCAAGGCCTGAAGCGTGCCGTAGTCTCCGGCCAGCACCAGGTCGTGCCAGAGGTAGGGACGGGCCGAGGTGAATTCCCTCTCCGCCTTGTGGCTCCAACGCAGCTTGGCGAGAGAAGGCTCGGCGCAGGCAATCGTATCCATAGTCTCCACGCCCAGAAAGACAACCACACAGTCCCCGGCGACAACCGGCTTCCAGACCGGCCGCGCCGGCAGGGCCAGCTCGGCTTTCACTTCTCCGCTCCCGGCGTCCAGGCGCAGCAAGCGGCTGTTGCGCACGCCCACATAGAGGTTGGGGCCGTCGAGAGCGATGGGCGTGGTGACCATGGCTCCCAGCTCGCGCGACCAAATCTCTTTGCCGGTGTCGGCCTCGAGCGCATACACCGTCCCGTTCAAGCCGCCGAAGAAAATGCGGTCGCCCGCCAGCGCGGGCGAGCTGTTGAAGATAAACCCGGTGTTGGGGAAGCCGCTGGCGAAGGTCCAGCGGACGTTGCCGGTGTTGAGGTCGAGCGCGGTCAGGACATCAACCAGAGTGACGAAGTAGGCGGTGGAGCCGCGACGGAGAATGTCGGTCATGACGCCGTTGCCGGCGGGGTACTTCCAGCGGAGTTTGCCGCTGGCACGCTCGAAGGCGTAGGCGTAACCGGTGTGCCCATCGCGGCGGATGTCGCTGCCGATGATGAGCAGCTCGTCGGTGACCACGGGCTCGCCGTGGAATTCCAGCGCGTCGCCATCCTGGCGAGTGTCGTAGGTCCAGCGCAGCGTGCCGGTCTTGTTGTTGAGCGCCCGCAAGAAACCGTTGCAGGAGCCGACGAAGACCGAGTCCCCCGCGACCGCGGGAGTCGAGAATACTCAACCGCCGGTGTCGTACTGCCAGAGAATTCGCCCAGCGGCGGGTTCGGCGGCCGGTGGCGCCTGCGCCCCGGCCGTGGCCGCCAGCAGGAAGGCGAGCGAAACTACAAGTCTCGTTAGACGCCTGGCGGGTCTCATGGCTTTTCCTCTCTAGTGTAAGACCGCGCTGGCATCATTTTTGTGCGGTTATTATTTCCGAGGGGAAGTCCTGGGGGACGAATTCGCGGCGCACGTCGGCGAACCCCGCTTCGCGGACGAAAGGCTCGGCTTCGACGGGCCAGCAGCCGGCAAACACCCAGGGGACGAGCCAGTCCGGGGTCAGGCGATAGAGCCGCTCCCAGAGGGTGAGCCCGGCGCCGTTCTTGGAGAAGTTGACCAGCAGGAGCCGGCCGCCGGGCTTGAGCACGCGGCGAAACTCCTCGAGCAGCGGGGTCAGCTCGGCCGTGGGGACTGTTTCCAGCAGATAGCTGCACCAGAGCAGATCGAAGTAGCCATCCGGGAGTGGCAAGGCGCGGGCGTCGGCGCGCACCAGGCGGGCACCGGGGACGCGGCGGCGGGTGGCAGCCAGCATTCCCCGCGAGAAATCCAGGCCCACCAGTTGCCCACGGGCACCCACACGGCGGCGCAGCCGAGCGAAGGCCGCCGCCGTGCCCACACCGACTTCCAGCACGCGCTCCTCGGGGCGCACGCGGGCGCGCGCCAAGCCGCGCGTCACGGCCTCGCGCTCCATGCGCGCTGCCGTGCGGCCATAGAGGTGGCTGAAGAAATCGTAAGCGCGCACCAGGGCGGCGCGGCTGCCGCGAACCTCAAGCATCGTCTCTATTCTACATGCTACTTCAGCGCTAAAAGCTTGACACCTGCGGCGGGCGGTGGGTAGCCTGCGTGCGCAAGCAGACTCGCACGCTCCATGCCGCGCGCCAAGAAAAGCCCGAAGGCTGAACCGTTTTCTCCCCGCGCGCATCCCCACCTCTACGAAATCAATACCTGGGCGTGGCTCGACGAGCTGGAAGAAAAATACGGGCGGCGGCTGACGCTGGGCGCAGTCCCGGAGCGCGAATGGGACGCGCTTAAAGAACTCGGCTTCGACCTTGTCTGGCTGATGGGGGTCTGGCAGCGCAGCCCGGCCGGGCGACAGATTGCCCGCAGCGAGCCGGCGCTGTTCCCCGCGTACGACGAGGCGCTTCCGGGCTGGGGACCGAAGGACGTGGTGGGCTCGCCCTACGCCATTCATTCCTACATTCCCGACGCGCGCCTGGGCGCCTGGAAAGGTCTGGACGCGGCACGGAAGGAGCTGCACGCGCGCGGGCTGGGCCTCATCCTCGACTTCGTCCCCAACCACACGGCGCTCGACCACCCCTGGACGCGAGCCCACCCCGACTATTACGTCGAAGGAGCGGAGAGCGATTACCATCGCGACGCGCAGGCTTTCTACCGCGTCAAGAGCGCGCGCGGGCGGACCCACTATCTCGCGCGCGGCCGCGACCCCTACTTCGCGCCCTGGACCGATACGGCGCAGCTCAACTACTTCAACCCCGCCACCCGCAAGGCGCTGCTCGGGGAACTGGAGAGCGTCGCCGCCCACTGCGACGGTCTGCGCTGCGATATGGCCATGCTCGTCCTCAACGACATCTTTGCCCGCACCTGGGGCGCCTACCTGAGCGAGTTTGAGCGGCCCTGGGGAGAGTTCTGGCCGGATGCGGTGGCGGCGCTGCCGGGGCTCATCTGGCTGGCGGAAGTGTACTGGGACGTCGAATGGCAGATGCAGCAACTGGGATTTTCATTCGCCTACGACAAGCGTCTCTACGACCGACTGTGCCACGCGGCGCCCGCCGAGGTGGCGCTGCACTTGAGGGCGGAGTGGGATTATCAGCGGAAGCTGGCGCGCTTTCTCGAAAACCACGACGAGCCGCGGGCGGCGGTGGCTTTTGGCGCCGAGCGCTTGGTGGCCGTGGGGACGCTCGTGGCCACGCTGCCCGGAATGCGCTTCTATCACCAGGGCCAGTTCGAAGGGCGACGGCGGCGCCTCCCCGTGCAACTGGCGCACGGGGCGGTGGAAGCGCCGGACCCGGCGGTGCGCGCCTTCTACGAAAAACTTCTGCGAATGACGAACGAGGAGGTCTTCCACGGGGGCGAGTGGCGGCTGCTGGAGGTCGCGCCGGCGGGCGAGGGCCACGAGAACCTGATTGCCTATCAGTGGCGCTCGAAGAAGGCGCTGAAGCTGGTGGTGGTCAATCTGGGCGGCAGCGCGGCGCAAGGGGTGGTGTCGCTGGGCGACGGCGCCGAGGCCTCGCGCGATTACAATTTGTTCGACCAGTTGAATGACGCCAACTACGAGCGCCCGGGCGCCGAGCTCGCCTCGCCGGGCCTCTTCGTGCGCCTGGAGGCCTACCGCGCGCACTTGTTCGACGTCTCTGCGCGCTGAAATTCCTCATGCGCATCCACTTCCTGGGCGCGGCCGGCAGTGTCACCGGCTCGATGCACCTGCTGGAAGTGAACGGGCGGCGCCTGCTGCTGGAGTGCGGTCTGGCGCAGGGGCGGCGCAAGGAAACGTTTGAGCTCAACCGCAACCTGCCCTTCGATCCGGCCACACTTGACGCCCTGGTGCTTTCGCACGCCCACATTGACCACAGCGGCAACTTGCCGTCGCTGGCCCGCAAGCGTTTCGCCGCGGCCATCTACTGCACTCCCGCGACGCACGACCTCTGCCAGTACATGCTGCGCGACGCCGCCCACATCCAGGAAAGCGACGTGGCCTACGTCAACAAGCGCCGCGGCCGGCAAGGCAAGAGCCTCATCGAGCCGCTCTACACGCAGGCGGACGCCGAAGCCATTCTGGAGCGCTTTCGCAGTGTTCCCTACGACCAGACCTTCGAGCCGGTGAGCGGCGTCCGGGCGCAGTTCATTGACGCGGGACACATCCTGGGCTCGGCCGTGGTGGTGCTGGATATCGAAGAGAAAGGCCGAACGGTGCGCCTGGCCTTCAGCGGCGACCTGGGGCGCGGGCACCACCCACTGCTGCGCGACCCGCAGGTTCCCGAGAACGTTGACTACGTCCTTATGGAGAGCACCTACGGCGACCGTCTGCACGAACCGCTCGAGGAAAGCAACGCCACCTTCCACGCGCTGGTGCGGGAAACCGCCGAGAAGCGCGGCAAGCTCCTGATTCCCGCCTTCGCCCTGGGGCGCACGCAGGAGCTGGTGTATTCCCTCGACCAGTTTGAGCGGCAGCGCGCCCTGCCACCGATTGATGTCTACGTGGACAGTCCGCTGGCCGTGAACGTCACCGAGGTTTTTCGCCGGCACGCCGAGTGCTTCAACGCCGAGGCCCGCGCCGCGCAGGCGCGTGAACCCGACCACGACCCGCTGGCCTTCCCGCGGCTCCGCTATGTACAGAGCGTGGAGGAATCAAAACGGCTGAATGAGCCGCGGACGCCCGCCATCATCCTCAGCGCCTCGGGGATGTGCGAATCGGGCCGCATTCTGCACCACTTGAAGAACAACCTCGGCGACCCGCGCACCACGGTGCTCTTCGTCGGCTTCCAGGCGCAGCACACTCTGGGACGCAAGCTGCTCGACGGTATGAATCCGGTGCCGATTTTCGGAGACTCCTACCCCGTCAAAGCCCGGATCCAACAAATCGGCGGCTACAGCGCCCACGCTGACCGCGCCGGGCTGCTCGCCTGGGCGGCGGATGTGCAGAAGACAGGTCGCCTGAAGCGCGTCTTTCTGGTGCACGGCGAAGAAGCCGCTGCTGCGGCCCTGGCCGACGGGCTGCGCCAGCAGGGCGCGCCGCAAGTGGACATCCCCACCCGCGGCCAAGTCTTCGAACTCTAACAGGACGCTGAAAAGCTCTTGCCAGATGTCATTCTGAGCGAAGCCTGCCTGCGGCAGGCAGGCGAAGAATCTGCTTACTGCGGGAAGTTCATCCGCCGCAGCAGGTCTTGGAAGCGTGGGTCGTCGCGCAGCGG
>CAYTXK010000118.1:2428-6781 GCA_964441645.1 uncultured Acidobacteriota bacterium | reverse complement strand
GCTCCTCAGCCGCGCCAAGGGCGAGTTGTGGATTCGTATCACGCGCCGCTGGACCATGATTGCCTGGGGCTTCCTCACCATCGGCATTTTTCTCGGCGGCCGCTGGGCGTACGCCGTGCTGGGCTGGGGCGGCTACTGGGGTTGGGACCCGGTCGAAAACGCCTCGCTGCTGCCGTGGCTCACGGGCACCGCCTTCCTGCACTCGGTGATGATGCAGGAAAAGCGCGGCATGATGAAAGTCTGGAACATGGTGCTGATTTTCGCCACCTTCTTCCTCTGCCTCTTCGGGACTTTTCTCACCCGCTCGGGCGTGCTCAGCTCGGTGCATGCCTTTGCCCAGTCGGCCATCGGGCCTTACTTTGCGGTTTTTCTTTCCCTGGGCCTTTTGGGAACAGGCCTCTTGCTCCTGCAGCGGCTGGACTTTCTCAAGAGCGAGAACCAACTTGATTCCTTGCTCTCGCGCGAATCGAGTTTTCTCTTCAACAACCTAGTCCTGCTGGCCTCCTGCTTCGCCGTGCTCTGGGGGACGCTCTTCCCGCTGCTCTCCGAAGCCGTCAAGGGAGTGAAGATCAGCGTCGGGGCTCCGTACTTCAACAAAGTCCAGGTCCCGGTGGGGATTCTCCTGCTGTTCCTGACCGGCGTGGGGCCGCTGTTTGCCTGGCGGCGCACCTCGCTCGAAAGCCTGCACCGCAATTTCACCCGGCCGCTGGCTTTCGGGGCCGTGGCGGCGGTGGTCAGCTTAGCGCTAGGAGCGCGCAACCTCTACGCTTTGATGACTATCTTCCTGGCCTTCTTCGTGCTGGCGACCATCACACTGGAGTTCTATCGCGGCGCCCGCGTGTTGCGCGAGAAGAGCGGCGAGGGCTGGGCGCGCGCGGTGCGCGAATTGACGCTGCGCAACACCCGCCGCTACGGCGGCTACATCGTCCACTTCGGCGTGGCGCTGGTCTTCATCGGCTTTGCCGGCAATGCCTTCAACATCCACGAGCAAGCCGAGGTGGTTCAGGGCGATGAAGTCACGGCCGGCCGCTACCGCTTCGTCATCAAAGAGCTCGAGCAGCAGGAGAACGACAACTTCACCTCCAGCCACCTCCGCATCGAGGTCTACAGCGGCAGCCGCCTGCTGACTACCTTGCGCCCCGAACGCCGCTTCTACAAAGCCAGCCAGCAACCCACCACCGAAGTCGCCATTCGCCCCCGCTTGAACGAAGACGTCTATCTGGTGTTCGCCGGCATGACGGAAGGGACCGGCAAAGCCGTGATTCAGATTTACATCAACCCGCTCGTCAATTGGGTGTGGCTGGGCGGCGCGGTGATGGTGCTGGGCACACTGGTTTGTTTGTTCCCCAGCCGCTCACCGCAAGCCCTGCCGGCGCGCCGCCGCAAGAAAGTTCCCGTCGAGGAGAAAGAAACCCTTGAAGTGGCGGACTAGTCCCGTTCCAACTCAGTTGGGGCCGCTGCCACGGCTCGGGCGCTTTCCGCGCGCGCGGAGTTGGAACGGGACTAGAGCGTTCGTCGCCCCGGTGCTGGCGCTTTTTCTCGGGCTGGCGCTCCTGCCCCTGGGCCTTGTCGCGCAGGTGGAGAAGAAGGATGCTTTCAACCGCGTTTCCGACAAACTGATCTGTCAGTGCGGCTGCCACTACGGCTTGAGCCATTGCCCGCACCTCAATTGCCCGTCGGCGCCCTCGCTGCGCGCGGCCATTCGCGAAAAGCTGGCCGCCGGCCTGAGCGAGGAGCAGGTGCTGAAAACCCTGGTGGCGGAGTTTGGACCCGCGCTGCTGGCGGCGCCTCCGGCCGAGGGTTTCAATCTCGCCGCCTGGGTGGTGCCTTTCGTAGCCCTGGGGCTGGGCTTGTGGGCGGCGGTTACGGTGGCTCGCCGCTGGCTGGCGCGCCCGCCGGCCGCGACGGCCGACGCGGCCATCGTCGAGCACTACCGCGGCCAAACGGAGCGGGAAATCAAGCGGCTCGAGGAGTAAGCGGAAATGCTGGTTCTGGCCTGCGCGACGCTGACTCTGGCGGCACTCATCTACGTCTTCTGGCTGACCCCGGAGCTGGTGCGCGTGAAGACTGTCGTTGAGCGCGAGCGCGAGTATCTGAAAGAAAAGCGTGGCGTGCTCTACGAGAACCTCCGCGACCTCCACCTCGAATACCGCATGGGCAAGCTCTCCGACCCGGACTACCAGCTCGTCAAGACGCGTTATCAAGAAGAGCTGGCTGCCCTGCTCCACCAACTCGAGCTGAAAGCCGGCCCGCCGCCCGAAGAGGCGCCCGCGTTGCTGCCCGGGCGCTGCACCCGCTGCGGCAGGGACAATTCGGTCGAGAACCGCTTCTGCGGGGCTTGCGGCGCCGAGTTGCCGCGCCCGATGGCGGTGTGATGAAGCAACGAGCGGCCAGGCTAACTTGGATTGGGGCCTCCGCGGTCGCTCTCGCCTGTCTGGCCTTGCCGCTGCCGGGGGCAGAAATCGCTGGACAGGTGACCAACAGCACCACCGGCCAGCCGGTCGCCGGCGCGCAGGTAAACCTGCTGGCGCTGCGCGAGCAGATGGTTCCCGTGCGCGAAGGGGAAACGGACTCAGCGGGCCGTTACCGCTTTGTCGTAGACGCGAACCCGAGCGAGCGCTTCGTGGTGCAGGTGCCCTTTCGCGGCGTGCTCTACAGCCGCCCGGCGGTGTTCTCGAGCGGCGACCGCATCAGCGTGGACATCGAAGTCTTCGAGACCGGCGCCCGCGCGCAAGACGTCAGCGTTGAGGCCCACACCTTCTTCCTCGAGCCGCACCGCGATCATCTGCGTTTGACGGAGTTTTACGCTCTCACCAACCGCAGCCAGCCCCCCCGCGCCTACGCCCCCGAGGGAGGCAGCTTCCGCTTCGCGCTGCCCGGCGCGGTGGGCGACCTGCAAGTTTCGGCCGGGCGCGCCGGCGGCATGCCGCTGCGCCAGCAGCCCCAACCCACCCAAGAAAAGAATGTTCTTTCCATTGACTACGCCTTGCGACCCGGCGAGACGGAAATCCAGATCAGCTACGCTCTGCCGATGAGCGGAACCACGCTCGAGCTTCGTCTTCCCTTGCGCGTCGTGGCGCCGCGGCAGCACGTGGCCGTTCCCAAAGAGGGCGTGATCTTGACAGGTGCCGGCCTGAGAGAAATCGAGCAGACGCAGGCCCCCGCTGTGCGCGTCTATGCGGTGGACGTGAAGCCGCCCAAGGACCTTTCCTTGCGCCTGACGGTGGACCCGCAGGCGCTGGCCGCGGCCGAGGAATCCGCCGGCGCTCCCGCTGCTCAAGCCGAAGGGGAAAGCCAGGTGCAGATCGTCCCCCACCCCGTGAACGAGGCGCAGTGGTATATTGTCGGCCTGACGTTGTTTGTGCTTCTACTGGGTCTGTATTATTTGTACGCGTTTCACCCGGCTCCCAACGCCGCCCATGCCACAACCCGCGAGCCTCGCACCCCCGCCCACGACTAGCCCGCGCATCGTCCTACGTCAACTGAGCAAGTATTTCGACCGCTTTGTGGCTTTGAACCAGCTGGAGATGTCAATCGAGCGAGGAGAATTTGTGGTCGTACTCGGCCGCAACGGCGCCGGCAAGACCACTCTCTTGCGCACGCTGGCGCTGCTGCTATCGCCAAGTCAGGGTGAACTGCTTTACGACGGCTGCCCGGCGCGCACCCTGGATAGCTCTTTTCGCCGCCGCCTGGGTTTTGTCGGCCACGAAACTTTTCTCTACGACGAGCTGACGGCCGAAGAAAACCTGCTTTTTACGGCGCGCCTATTTGCTCTGCCCACGCCGGCCCGGCGCGTGGCCCAGGTGCTGGAAGAGATGGAGCTCGCCGACCGGCGCCGCAGCCTGGTGCGCAGCCTTTCGCGCGGCCTTAAGCAGCGGCTGTCGCTGGCGCGGGCCTGGCTGCACGAGCCGGCTCTGCTGTTGCTGGACGAGCCCGCCACCGGCCTCGATGTCCCGACGCGCACCCGCCTGCACGAGTGGCTGGCGGCGGTGGCGTTGTTGGTTGCTGTTGAACGGTCAGCAATGGCCGGCGTTGCAGCGGGGCTGATCATGAGCGCAGGCCTTGGGCTTTACAGTTTTAGCCGCCTGGCGCACAAGACAAGTCTGACCGGACCGTTGGGCCGCTTGGCGGGGCTTTGCCGGCAGTGGCTGATGAAAATTGGAGTGTGGCATGACTGAGGCCGATCGCCCGCTGGCCACTTTTGCTCTGTTCGCCTACAACCAGGAGCGCTTCATCTGCGAAACCGTCGAGGGGGCATTCGGGCAGACCTACTCGCTGCTGGAAATCATTCTGTCAGATGACTGCTCGACGGACGGGACGTTTAAGATCATGAAGGAAATGGGCGCTGCCTAT
>CAYTXK010000118.1:0-2418 GCA_964441645.1 uncultured Acidobacteriota bacterium | reverse complement strand
AAATCAAGGGATTGGTGGGCATATAAATACGGTAATGAAGCTTGCGGGAGGCGACCTGATTGTTGTCGGTGCTGGCGACGACATTTCCAACCCACAACGTGTCGGCATGATAGTGGATGAATATGTTTTGTTGGCAAGAAAATACGTGGCCATCTATTCCGCCCTCACGGCAACGGCAAAAGTGTGCGCCCCAAGGGGCGGGGAATTGGACCTGGAGAGATTAGAACGTGAATATCGATCCAAATGATGTGCAACCTGCGCGCCGGATTTCCGCGCAGTGGCCGGACGATTATCGAAAAAAGTCTGACGCGACCGATCTGGTGTCAGTGATAGTTATTTGCTACAACCACGCTCGCTTTGTCGTGCAATGCCTGGAAAGCGTCCGTGTCCAGACTTTCCCGCAGGTACAACTGATTATTATCGACGATTGCTCCCAGGATGGTTCGGCGAGCCTTATTCGAAGCTGGATAGAACAAACTGGTACTCCTTGTACCTTTATAGCTCACGAGAAAAACCGGGGGGTGGTCCCCACTTTTAATGAGGCATTAGATCTCTCGACGGGGAAATACATCGCGATGGTCGCCGCTGACGACGTATGGATGCCAATTCGATTGGAGGCGCACGTATCTGCGTTTCATTCCTTGCGGGACGAATACGGGGTGGTTTACAGCGATGCGAGGGTAATCAGTGAAGATGGGGTGACGGTAGCACAAAGCTTTATTGATTCGTACAGGCCGGGCAATAAGCGGCCGCAGGGGAATATTCTCAAGGATCTCCTTTCTGGAAACTTTCTTCCTGCCATGTGCACGACGATTCGCCGCGGATGCCTTAATCTGGTGGGCAAGTACGACGAATCTCTCGCCTACGAAGACTATGACATGTGGCTCAGGCTCGCTGCGTGTTACCGTTTCAAATATTTGGACGAAATTGTGTCAGAGTATCGGATTGTAGCGTCTTCGCTCTACCAATCCTTAACTAGCGACGCGGAGAAAAGAAAGATGATGGCTATCTCGGAGTACCGCATGGTCGAGAAGGCTCTTTGGAATAATCGCCTTAGTAAGGAAGAACGGCAAATTGGGATCGAGCGTCTAAGGCATTTGGCGGAGCAGGTTTACAATGTGGAATGCGCGAACGCCAGCGAAATACTTCTGGAGACTCTGAGGCGAACCCGATCTCTAAGGTTAATTGTGTTCTTCATAGCTGCGCGGTTAGGTATCCGTCGTTCTACGTTGACTAAACTAAAACGGACGGTGTTTTGAAGCAAAAAGATTTATCCGTCTGCAATCGCATAGGGTAAGTAGAAGTCTAACCAAGTGCTGTTCGGAACGACCGAATGCAATCGTTGAGTAACCTAACGTTTTTCACGTGTATTGCGCGAAATTACCTAGCGCAAGCCTTTACGCTCATGAAATCCGTTACGGTTCATCATCCTGACGCAACCATGGTGATCATGGTTCTTGATGATGTGAACAAGGAGTTCAAGGACGAGATCGAATACAAGGGGTATATCTCCATATTTGCTGATGAACTCGGAATCCCTGATTTCCGGCGATTTGTCTTCCAGTATGACGTCATCGAGGCTTGCACCAGTATCAAGGCATTTGTATTTATGGAGTTGTTCCGCCGTGGTGCCGAATCTGTGATTTACCTGGACCCGGACATCTACTGCTATGGTCCGCTTGATGCGGCGCTGGAAGCGTTTCGGACGGGGTCAATCGTACTGACCCCCCACATTTGCGCGCCTTTTCCGGAGGAATATGGCCTCCAAGACAGGCTGTTTCTGATGTACGGGGCGTTTAATCTCGGGTTCATCGGGGTGCGGAACTCCCGAGTCGGGACCGATTTCGTAAGGTGGTGGGCGAAACACCTTTTGACCGACTGTGTTATTAGTCCCTCTGAAGGGCTGTTTGTGGACCAAAAATGGATTGATCTTGTTCCCGGCCTATTTGATGAGGTCGTTATCTTGCGCAATCGCGGATACAACCTGGCGTGGTGGAATTTGCATGAACGCTCGTTAACACAATTGGACGGACAGTATTTTGTTAATGAGACATCTGAACGGCTAACATTTGCTCACTTCAGCAATTTTCCCATTGACACACCGGCAAGAATTGCCACTAGATTGGTTGGAACATCATGGCATGGGGATCCGCCGACAACGGACAAGCGTGGCGATCTTGCAGAACTGTTTGAGGATTACGGGAGGCGCCTTTTGGAAACGGGGTACAGGCGATATTCCACGCTGCAGTACGCGTACGGCAGATATGACAATGGACAGGACATCCTAAGTGGGGATCGGAAGTATTTTCGCGAGCTAGTTTTTGAGAACAGAGGATACGAGAATCCATTTGTGTCCGGAAAACGGTCCTTTTACGCGGTTTGTCATCCGGATTCATTGGCGTTGCGCGTTATGTATCG
>CAYTXK010000117.1:0-6793 GCA_964441645.1 uncultured Acidobacteriota bacterium | reverse complement strand
AAGAACTTCCAGTACGCCTACGGATTCGGGGTCGAGCGCACGGGGAACACCACGGTCGTGGGCCACGGCGGCGGCTTTGATGGCATCAATGGCAAACTGGACATCTATCAAGACGGCTCCGGCTATGTTGTCGCCGTGCTCTCCAACTACGATCCTCCAGCCGCTACCCGCGTGGCCGACAAAATCCGCGGTCTACTTACCTCGCGCTAGCGCCTTCCCATCGGCGCGCCGTCGAGGACCTTCTCGGGTTGACCACGGGCGGGGGGGCGGGGTAGCATCGTCGCTTCGCGTCTAAGCAGGCAATCCATCTGAGGGGAGCTTCCGGTGAAGGTCTACGGCGGGGAGCAGATTCGCACCGTGGGGCTGACCGGCCACGGCGACACCGGCAAAACCTCGCTGGTCACTGCTTGTCTCTACACCGCGGGCCTGCTGGACCGCCTGGGGCGGGTGGACGAAGGGCAGTCGGTAACCGACTTCGACGAAGAGGAAATCGCCCGCCGCGTCTCCATCTGGTCGGCGCTGGGGCACGCCGAATGGTCCACGCCGGCGCAAAAAGACAAAGTCAAAATCAACTTCATCGACACGCCGGGCTACAACCTTTTCATCAACGACACCAAAGCGGCCCTGGTGGCCGCCGACAGCGCGCTGATTCTGGTGGACTCGGTGAGCGGGCCCGAGGTCGTGACCGAGAAAGTCTGGGACTTTGCGGTCGAGTACGACCTGCCGCGGGCCTTCGTCATCAACAAAATGGACCGCGAAAACGCCAGCTTCGAGCGCACGCTGGCCGTCGTCGAGGAGCGTTTCGGCCGCTCCGTGGTGCCGGTGGCGCTGCCGCTGGGCGAAGAGAAACATTTTCGCGGGTTGGTGGACTTGGTGGGGCTGAGGGCGTGGAGTTACCAGGGAGGGACCGGTAAAGCGACCGTAGGAGAAATTCCCGCGGAGCTCGCCGAGGCTGCGCAGAAGGCCCACGAAGCCGTGGTAGAGATGGTGGCCGAGGGCGACGACAAGCTGATGGAAGAATTTTTCGAGAAAGGGACGCTGCCGGAGGACGACTTGCGCCAGGGCTTGCGCACGGCGATTCTCGCCCGGCGGCTCTATGCGGTGCTGCCGGTTTGTGCGCTGGAAAACATCGGATCGGACTATCTGCTCAACTTCATCGTGGATTACCTGCCGCATCCGCTCGAGCGCGGCGAGCAGGCGGCTTACTCGAAGCCCGACCGCCAGGGAGAGAAAATCAGCCGCGCCATCCGCGACGCGCAGCCGCTGGCGGTGTTTGTGTGGAAAACGCTGGCGGACCCCTTCGCGGGCCGCATCAGTTACTTCAAGGTGATGAGCGGCGTGCTCAAGAACGACGACACGCTGCTCAACTACGCCCGCGAGGCGAACGAGCGCTTCCAGCACATCTCGGTTGCCCAGGGCAAGAAGCACACCCAGGTGGCCGAGCTGCGCGCCGGGGACATCGGGGTGGTGGGCAAGCTGAAGGAAACGCTGACGGGCGACACGCTAGGCGATAAGAGCGCGCCGCTCTTCTACCCGACGGTCAAGCTGCCGGAGCCGCTGATCAGCTTCGCCGTCGAGCCCAAGACGCGCCAGGACGAAGAAAAAATGAGCGCGGCCATGCACAAGATTCTCGAGGAAGACCCCTCGCTGCGTTACGGGCGCGACCCGCAGACGCGCGAGTTTCTGCTCTCGGGCTCGGGCCAGCAGCACATCGAAGTCGTGGTCTCCAAGCTGAAGAAGCGCTACGGGGTCGAAGTCACGCTCAAGGCGCCCAAGGTGCCCTACCGGGAAACCATCCGCGCCAAAGCCGAGGCCGAGGGCCGGCACAAGAAGCAAACTGGCGGTCGCGGGCAGTTCGCGGTGGCGCGCATCAAGATGGAGCCGCTGCCGCGGGGCTCGGGCTTCGAGTTCGTGGACGACATTTTCGGCGGGGCCATCCCTAAGAACTGGATTCCGTCGGTGGAGAAAGGCATCGTCGCCTCCGCCGAACGCGGCTATCTGGCGGGCTACCCGGTGGTGGACTTCCGGGCGACTCTCTACGACGGGCAGTACCACGACGTGGACTCGAGCGACATTGCCTTCAAGATTGCCGGCTCGCTGGCCTTCAAGAAAGCCATGGAGTTGGCCAAGCCGGCGCTCATCGAGCCCATCATGCGCGTCGAGGTGTATGCGCCGCAGGATTTCTCCGGCGACCTGATGGGCAACCTGAGCGCGCGGCGCGGACGCATCCAGGGGACGGAGACGCGCGGGGCCATGGCCGTCATCAAGGCGCAGGCGCCGATGTCGGAAATGCTCGACTTCGCCACCAGCCTCACCTCCATCACCCAGGGGCGCGGCAGCTACCACATGGAGTTTTCCCACTACGACTACGTGCCGCACGAAATCGAACTGAAGATCATTGCTCACTCCAAGGCGGGCCGCGAGGCCGCGGTGGAGGAAGAAGCCTAGCGGCCTTAGGCCATCGGGGAAGTACGCGGCAAGCCCAGTGGCATGAACCACTGGGCTAAATTGTTTATGCAGACAAATTGGTAGTGGCGCGCAGCAGAATGGTTAACTAGTTTATTGGTTCATTGATTGACGGGAGGAAGGATGGCGAAGAAGTCAGCGGTCAGAGCGGGTGCCGGAACCAAGGCGGTGCATGCCGGCGAGCCCCGCCACGGCGTGGGCGGCCCGGTGGCCACGCCCATCGTCCAGTCCTCGACCTTCACCTTTGAAAGCGTCGGCGAAATGAAGCGCTGGGCCGAGGGGCGCTCGAAGGCCGACATCTACACCCGCTACGGCAACCCTACGCTGCGGGTGGTGGAAGCCAAGCTGGCGGCGCTGGAGGAAGGCGAAGCGGCGCTCGTAACCGCCTCGGGCATGGCGGCGATTTCTTCGACGCTGCTGACGCTCGCCGGGGCGGGCGACGAAATCATCGCCACGCTGCGCCTCTACGGCGGCGGCTACCGCCTGATGCGCGACGTTCTGCCGCGTCTCGGCATCAAGACTCATTTCGTTGAAGGCGACCTCGCGGGCGTCGAGCGGCTGGTGACGCCGCGCACGCGCGTCCTTTACACCGAAAGCCCCACCAATCCCACGCTCGGAATCGTTGACTTGCGCCGGGCCGCCGCGCTGGCCCGCCGCCACAACCTGGTGAGTGTAGTCGACAACACCTTCGCCACGCCGGTGCTGCAACGCCCGCTCACTCTCGGCTTCGACCTCGTGGTGCATAGCGCCACCAAATATCTGGGCGGGCACTCGGACTTGATCGCCGGGGCGGTGGTCGGGCGCCGCCGGCTGGTGGAGCGCATCCGGCAGACGCAGATTCTGCTGGGCGGCTCGCTCGATCCCGGGGCGGGGTATCTTTTGTTGCGCGGCATGAAGACGCTGCCGGCGCGCGTGGAGAAACAGTCGGCGGCGGCGCTGGCCGTGGCGCGCTTCCTCGAAAAACATCCCAAGGTGGCGCGCGTGCACTACCCCGGGCTGCCTTCCCATCCCGACCACCGGCTGGCGCGGCGGCAGATGAGCAGCTTCGGCGCCATGATGGCCTTCGACCACCGCGACGGCCTGCGGGGAGCGCGACGCTTCTGCCAGCGCATCCGCGTTTTTCTGCTGGCGGCCAGCTTGGGGGGAGTGGAGTCGCTGGCGGTCCTGCCCCTTTACACCTCGCATTACAACATGTCGAAAAAAGAGCTCTCCGCCGCCGGCATCACCCCGGGGACGGTGCGGCTCTCCATCGGTCTCGAAGATCCCGCCGACCTCATCGCCGACCTGAAGCAAGCCCTCGCCTAGGCGAGGCTCTGGCAGACAAACCGCATCTTGGACGGATTTACTTTCCGGCGCCGACGTCCTGGTGGAGGATTTCCCAGCTACCGCGGGTGATTCTGATAGGGCTGTGTTGGTCCATCTGGAACCAGTCACGGTTGGTGCGGTTCATAACGGGCTCGGCGGTGACAGTGTACTGATCGGAGGCGGTCCGCTTGAGCCGGAAGACGTAGCCTTTGTAGAGGAGAACGTCTTCCATCCCACCGGGGCCGGGCTGGTTTTGACCGGCGAGCAGAGGCCCCCCGCGGAGGCTGGTCAGGGTGCGAAAACTCGAGGCGTAGCTGCCGTTGGTGATGCGGTAGGCCTCCTGGGAGCTTTGGATGGCGTGCATGCTCTCCTCGGCGGCGGCGCGCTCGGCGAGCTCTATGGCGCCGCGCCTGCGGGGAATCAGCAGGCTGGCCAGGAGCAACATGATAGCCATGACCACCAGCAGTTCCGGCAGGCTGAAGCCGCGCGCGGATTGAGGCTTGCGAAAGAGCACTCCGACCCCCTACTTAATGCCGCGCCCCCGGCCCAATCTCCGGCGCCTTCTCGAGCTGGGTGCGCACAGTGTCGACAAATTCTTCCAGGTCGGCTCGGGGGATGACTTCGTCGGAGGCCAGGCGGCTGGCGAGCTTCATCAAGTGAGCGTGCACGCTGAAAATGATATCGCGGTTGCGCCCCGCAATCAATTTCATCTTATGGTTGAGCTGGTCGGTGTCGCTTTCGAGGAAGCGGAACTGATCCCGGGGGGCCAGCCGCAGCGGCTGGTAGTCACCCAGCGCCATCGCCTTCAGGGTTTGCCGGAGCTGGTAGGCGGGCCGGACCAAGTGCAGGGTCTGGTAGAAGCAAACGTAGCCGGCCAGGATGAGGGCCGCCGCCAGCAGAGCGGCGGTCTGCCAGTTGAGGAAGATCGCGTCCATGTGCGCCTCCAGGATGGCGCGAACCCCCAGGTCGGCTTCCTGGGCAGCCTCCTGGCGGAGCGGGGTGTAAACCAGGAAGAAAAAGAGGACGGCGCTGAGGCCGATCAGAAGGAGGAGCGGGAGGAACGCCTGCAACTGAATCAAGGGGTCAACCCACAACGGCGGGCGTTCTTTGGCGGGTTTTGTCCCCGGGGCGTGGTCTGGCACAGCCATTTCTCTGCTCCCCCTTTCGGCGGACACTGTCTGCCGTTAACCGAGTAGCGTGCGGCGCTCGCCGCATCATACCGTCCGCGCCCAGCCGAGTCAAAACTTCACTGTGTACCGCGGTCGGCCATAGCCGATTTTTTCTGCTTCCCGATTGTAGCGCCGCTTAGTACAATCTCCTTTTTGTTCTGGGAAGGAAAGGCCGAGTTGAGCGCTTCGCAGAAAGCCAGGGCGTGCCGGCGGCCCCGTGCCCTATGGAGGCTGGGGGCGCTCGTCGTCTGCCTGGCCGCAGCCAGCCTGAGCCTTCCGGCCTCCGATGCCTTGCCGGCCTTGCTGGCGGAGGCCGACGAGGCCGCCCGCCGGGGTGAGGAGCATCTGCGCGCCGGCCACCTGGAGGCCGCCCGCCATGAATTCAATCGCGCCGTGGATTTACTCCTCGATTCGGGGTTGAATCTGCGCGAGGACCCCCGCCTCGAATCCGCTTTCGACGATTTGGTGGACCGCATCCACGAGTTGGAGCGCGCGAGCTTGCAGGAGTCGAGCACCGGCGAAGAACCGCCGGCGGTGCCGGCGCCGCTCGATGAGATGGGAGAGGTGGCCCCGCTCACCTTCCCGCTCGATCCCCAACTGCGCACTCAGGCCGAGGCCGAGTTGGCCACACTCACGCACGACCTCCCGCTGGCCCTGAACGAGCGGGTGTTGAGCGTGCTCGATTCCTTTGAGCGGCCCCGCGGGCGGCGCATCCTCGAGACCGGCCTGCGCCGCGCCGGGCGCTACCGCGAGTTGATTACCTCCATCCTCGATGAAGAAGGTGTGCCGCGCGACCTTTTATATCTGGCGCAGGCGGAGAGCGCTTTCCAGCCCCACGCCCGCTCCCGGGCGCGTGCCGTGGGCTTGTGGCAGTTCGTTAAATACCGCGCCCAGCAGTACGGCCTCACCGTGAATTGGTGGGTCGACGAGCGCCGCGACCCGGTGAAATCCACCCGCGCCGCCGCGCGCCATCTGCGCGATCTCTATGAGCAGTTCGACGACTGGTATCTGGCCATGGCCGCCTACAACTCCGGGCCGCAACGCGTTACCCGCGCCTTGGAACGGGCGGGCGGCTCGGCCGACTACTGGACGTTGGTGGAGCGGCGCCTGTTGCCGCGCGAGACGCGCAGCTACGTGCCCATCGTGCTCGCGGTCACGCTGGCCGCCAAGGATCCGGAGCGCTTTGGGACTGTGGTGGTTCCCGACCCGCCCCTGCGTTTTGAGCGCGTCACGGTGGCGAGGCCCACCGACCTGCGCCGCATCGCCGAGGTCATCGGGGTGGATGTGGGCCTGCTGCGCGAGTTGAACCCGCACCTGCTGCGCAACGTCACTCCGCCCGATTCCCCGGACTTCCAGTTGTACGTCCCCCCGGGAACCGCCGAAACCCTGGCCGTCGAGCTGCCCAAGTTGCCCGAAGCGGAGCGCGTCTACTGGCAGCAGCACCGCGTGCGCCGGGGTGAAACTCTCTCGCACATTGCTCGGCGGTATGAGACCTCCGCGCAGGCCATCGCTCAGGCCAACGGCTTCGGCCTGCGTTCGCTGATTCACCCCGGGCAGGTGCTGCTGATTCCCAGCGGCGGCAGCCCGCGCGAGTACGCTGCTGCTCGCCCCGCGCGCCGCTCAGCGCGTAAAACGGAGGACCGCGCCGACAATGGCCAGGTCCACCGCGTCCGTTCCGGGGAAACCCTCTGGCGGCTTTCTCGCCGCTACGGCGTGAGCGTCAACCAGTTGCGGCGCGCGAATCCCTACCTCTCCAGCCGCACCTTGCGCGCCGGCGACGACTTGTTGATTCAGGAATAAGTCGACCCCTCCCCTAAGTGCCTTTATTTCCATAATGTTACGGAAAATAAACC
>CAYTXK010000116.1:2907-7082 GCA_964441645.1 uncultured Acidobacteriota bacterium | reverse complement strand
GGGGGGGGGGGGGAGGGGGGGGGGGGGGGGGGTAGGGGGGGGTTGCCTCGGGGGGGCGGGGACTTTGACCTGCTTCGCCGTTTCCTCAATAATAGCGCCCCGAGGATGCCACCAACCGCCCGCTTTCGCAACGCCGCTCTCATCCACAACCCGTTCGCCGGGCAAGCACTCTGGAGGCCTCGGCGTCGGTTGGACGACGTCGTGGAACTGCTCGCCGCCTACGGCATCTCGACGCAGCTTGTCCCCACCACTGGGCCGGGCAGCGCCACCGAGCTGGCCCGCCAACAAGTGGCGGCGGGGCGGGACTTGATTATCGTCTGCGGCGGTGACGGCACGGTGAACGAAGTCGTCAACGGCATGGCCGGCTCCTCGATTCCTCTGGCGCTCTTGCCGGCGGGCACAGGAAACGCGCTGGCGAAGGAGCTTGGGCTGCCGTGGGATCCCTGGCGGGCGGCCGAGTACATTCCAAACGGCGTCATACGGCGAATCGCGCTCGGCAGGGCGGGGGAGCGGTACTTTATTTCCTTGGCCGGGGCGGGCGCCGACGCCAGCATGGTGTACCACCTCGGACAAGGTTCGAAATTGCACCTCGGGATTTGGTCGTACTGGCTGGAGGCTTTTCGGCACCTGTTCCTGTACGACTTTCCGGAATTCACGGTGCGCGTCGGGCACCGTGGCGGGCACCTTGCTGGTGGTCAGCCGCATCCGGCACTACGGCGGCCCCATTCAGATCACGCGCCGCGCTGACCTGTTCGGGAATGACTTCGAGGTGTGCGTTTTTCCACGCCGCTTTCCGCTGGTCTACTTTGGGTACTTTTTGGCGCAGCTGGTGGGGCGGTTGGAATCTTTTCGCGAAGTACGATTTTTGCGGGGGCAGCGAGTGCGAGCGGAGCCTCGTGGCACTCGCATTCACGTGCAGGTGGATGGCGAGTACGCCGGTGAGCTTCCGATGGAGTTCGTTATTGTGCCGGAGGCGATTTCGCTGCTTGTGCCCGCGCGGCGGCTTGCCGGAGCGACCGGATACGGAATCCCATAAAAGCAGCCACCGGCTCTCCCAGAATCGGTAGAGACGCCGAGCTTGCGCCCACACCGTGGGGCAAGCGAGCCCGGCCTATCTCCTAGCCAGTCAAAGATTTCACTTGACACTTGACATAGCAAGTTCGTTTGGTACAGTCTTTGCTATCTTTTCGATTGGGTGAGTGCGATGGGTGTGTGTTTCCACATCCGAGCCGCTGGAAAAGTTCCTACTTTCACTTTGCCATCTTGCCATTTTCCCCAGGAGGTCACGCGATGAAGGCACAGTTCCGTAAGGGCGCATTCTTGGTTCTGCTGGCGATGCTGGTCAGCTTACCGGCTTGGCCTCAGGGAACGGGGGCCGCCACCCTGAGCGGCACAGTCTTCGACCCCACCGGCGCCGTTATTTCCGGCGCCGAACTCAAGCTGACCCAGGCCGGCACGGGAATCGTCCGAACCACGACGAGTGACGCGGCCGGGAGGTTCATCGTGCCGCAGTTGCCGCCGGGCACCTACCGAATTGAAGTCAAGATGAGCGGTTTCAAGACTCGCATTCTCGACAAAGTGGAGATTCTGGTAGCCACCACCCCGACGCTGGATGTGCACATGGAGATCGGAGCGATAGCGGAAGAGGTGGTGGTCGAGGGCTCCACCTTCTTGGTGAATAGAACCGATGCCAGCCTCGGCAACCCCATTTCCGGCACGGAAGTGCAGAGCCTCCCGCAGCTCGACCGCAACCCGGCGGGCCTGCTGAGCCTGGAGCCCGGCGTCACCTACATCCCTTCGGGCACGCCGGACAACCCCGGGGGCTACGGCGGCACTACGGATGCCGATGGCCGGAGCGGCTCGGTGAGCGGGGCCCGCAGCGACCAGACCAACGTCACCCTGGATGGCGTGGACGTGAACGACCCCCAAAGAGGTTACGCTTTCACCAGCGTACTGCGCGTCACCCAGGCTTCCCTGGCCGAATTCCGCACCACCACCACCAACTACAGCCCGGAGGCCGGGGGCCGGTCCTCCGCCGCTCAGGTTCAACTGGTGACCAAGAGCGGCACGAACGATCTGCACGGTGAGGCGTATTACCTCCACCGCAACGAAGCGTTCAACGCTAACGAGTTCTTCCTGAACCGTTCCGGGGTAAAGGAGCCGGGATTCCGCCGCCACCTGTATGGCGTGGCTTTGGGGGGACCGGTGGTTAAGGACCGTTTCTTTCTCTTCGGCAACTGGGAACGGCTGGAAGAGGGCATCTTTCGGTCGGCCGAGCGCGACATCCCCTCCCCGGCCTTCCGCGACGGCGTGTTCATTTACCGCTGTGCTGGGGGTGCCGCCGCTTGTCCGGGCAACACGGCCGTCGGCATCAGCACCGCTTCTTACACCTCTAATCCCGGCTTTTTTGCGATGAGCCCCGCCGATATTACTCAGATCGACCCTTGCAACCCGGCGGGCACGTGCGGCGCCATTCAACCGGGGCCCAATCCGGCTGTCCTGGCGGAGTGGGCCAACTTTCCCTCCACACCCAACAGCAGCGGGCAGAGTGGCGACCCGCTCAACGTCCCGGGCTTCCGCTTCGGGGCGCCGGTGGACAACACCTTCAACACCTACACGCTGAAGGCCGACTTCAATATTACCCGTGACGCCAAGCACGTGGCGTTCTGGCGGGGCATCATGATGGACGACCTCAATAACTCTGACCCCCAGTTCCCGGGCCAACCCTCCCGGCAAAGGACCCTGATCGCCAGCAAGGGTTTTGCCCTGGGCTACACCGCCGTCTTCACCCCCACCGTAGTCAACAGCTTTCGCTGGGGCTTGACCCGCCTCAAGGAGTCGACAGGCGGCCTGCAAGACCGGGAATTCGTCGACTTCCGCTTCATTTCCAACGCGGAGGACTATGCGGGCGATAGCTTCGGCCGCACCATCCCCCAGCACCACATTCGCGACGATGTTACCTGGATCCGGGGGAAGCACGCGCTCAGCTTTGGGGGGGAGATGCGCTATACCCGCAACTCCAAATTCAGCAACGGCAATTCCTTCCATAGCTTCCTGGTGAACCCCTCCTGGTACCCCGACGGCGGCCGGCAGATTCAGCCCGGCCAAGCACAATGCGCCCAGCCGATCTGCTCGACGCTTCCGATTCCTGCCGCCGGGCGGCAAATGCGCGACTTCCTCGCCCAACTGTTGGGGGGCATCAGCCAGGTTGACGCTTTCTACAACTTTGACAACACCGGAGCGACGCAGCCGGAGGGAGAGGCGGTGGCGCGGAAGTTTGCTGTGGATGAATACGAGTTCTATTTCCAGGATCAGTGGCGCTTCACTCCATCATTGACCTTCACTCTCGGGCTCCGCTACTTCATTAGCTCGCCCCCGTGGGAGCAGAACGGCAACCAGGTCGTGCCCACCCCCAGCTTGCACGACTGGTTTACCTGCCGGTACGCGACCATGCTGGCGGGAGAGCCCACCAGCGATTGCGGGCTGATCAACATTGACCTGGGCGGGCCGGTCAACGGCGGCGCCGATTATTACCGCTGGGACAAGAATAACTGGTCGCCCCGTATCGCCCTAGCCTGGGCGCCGCGCTACAAGGACGGGTTCCTCGGCTGGCTGAGCGGAGACGGCAAGCTGGCCATTCGCGCCGGCTACTCCCTGGTTTATGACCGCATGGGCAATGGCTTGGTGACCTCCTTTGATGAGGTGGGCTCGTTCGGGATGTCCACCAACATCACCAGCTTCTTTGGCGGCTGCTCGATTGGGAATGTTGCCACCCTCGGGCGCCTAGCGTGCGCGCGCTTCTCGGGGCCATTTGACACCGCGCCTGCCGCGAACGCCCCCTCCCCCGGCCCGGACGGTGTCACGGGTACTGCTGATGACACCCCCCAGCTCATCCCCTCCCCGGGCGGTGGCTTCCCCCAAACGCCGCCGGAAGGCCTGCTGACGGTAAACAACAGCATTGACGAGAACATGGTCACTCCCTATGCGCACACGTTGAACTTAACGATCGCGCGCGAGTTGCCGTGGGATACGGCCGTGGAAGTCTCTTACGTGGGGCGGCGCGGCCTGCACCTGCTCCTGCAACGCGATTACGCGTTTCCGGCGGATTGGACCAGCTCGGCCTGCGGTGTCAGTGTGTTGCAAGCTCAGAGAGATTTGATCGCCTACTCCGAGCA
>CAYTXK010000116.1:0-2897 GCA_964441645.1 uncultured Acidobacteriota bacterium | reverse complement strand
GCGCTGCCGATGGCGGCATCGCCGCCATTCCGGCAAGCTGCTTCTGGGAGACCCATTTCCCTGGTTTCGGGGCGGCTGGCTTCAATGGCGGGTGTTTGGGATTTGACGTCTACGGTGTCGACCCGGGCTTTGCGTGCGGTTTCTCCCCGACCCAGGTAGCCTACGACTACGTAATCGGGTATCACGGGACGGCGC
Organism: uncultured Acidobacteriota bacterium; assembly: GCA_964441645.1. Lineage (GTDB taxonomy): Bacteria > Acidobacteriota > Terriglobia > Acidiferrales > 2-02-FULL-67-57 > CAYTXK01. The sequence continues at coordinate 2,702 of CAYTXK010000116.1, read as the reverse complement.
CGGCGGGCGGGACGGTGGTGCAGGGCCTCTCCGGATTCGGGGCCAGCACCGTGATGCAGGACATTGACTACTTCGGTTTCCCGGGATTCGTGAATTGTCCTACGGGGACAGACCTAGATGGCGATGGGTTCCTTGATTGTCCCAACTACTCCTACGCGGCCCAGTACGTCAACCTGAGCGTCTGGGACTCGGTGGCGCGCTCCGAGTACCATGCCTTGCAGGTCAACTTCCGCAAGCGGATGAGTCGCGGAGTTTTGTTCAACCTCAACTACACGCTGTCGAAGTCGCTCGACCACAGCTCCACCCCGGAGCGCACCTACCTGGGCGGCGGCTTTCAGTTGGGGGGCGGCTCCTCCGGCTATGCGCTCAACGCCTGGGAGATTGATCAGCAATACGCCGTTTCCGACTTCGATATGCGCCACCAGGTCAACGCTCACTGGCTGGTGGAGCTGCCCTTGGGGCGCGGGCGCACCTGGGGCGGCGAGTTGCCCGGGTGGGCCAACCAGATTCTGGGTGGCTGGGAGATTTCCGGAATCTTCCGCGCCAATAGCGGCCTGCCGGCCAACGTGGGGAATGGGCGCACCTGGCCCACCAACTGGAACTACTCGGGCAATTCCACCTGCTCGCCGGTGGGCGAGTACCCCTTCGGGCAAGACTACGGCGCCTGCCCGATCACGGCGAATGTCCACGGCGCCATCCATGGTGGAGATCCCTCGACGAGCTCGCCTAACATCTTCGCCGACCCCGATGAGGCGCTCCTACACTTCCGGTTCACCGAACCCGGCGCGTCCGGGAACCGGAACGCCCTCCGCGGCGACAGCTACTTTAACCTGGACTTTGGCATCGGCAAGACGTTCAGCCTGCCGATGGAGGGTCACAGGCTCGAGTTTCGCTGGGACATGTTCAACCTGACCAACACGGTCTACTTCGACACGGCTTACATGAGCCTGAACCCTGAAGACCCCGACACCTTCGGCGACTACGGCGCCATACTGGGCGCGCCGCGCCGGATGCAGGTGACCCTGCGATACACTTTCTAGGCCCCGCCGCAGCGGGGTGAAGACACTGGACCCCGCCGCAACGGAGGTGGGGCAAACTTTGGGCCTCCCGGTGGCGGGAGGCCCAAAGTGTTTTCAGGGGAGGGGGCAACGAGGCGACGGGAGGGGCGCCGCTTGACCCCGTTGGGCGCGAGGGCTAGAATCAAAGGCTGGCGGAGGGAAGGTATGCGTCGCGCTCTATTCTTTCTATTCCTTACGTTGTTTCTTTCCCTGCCGCTGCTCGCCCAGCAGCAAGGCTCCCAGCCCAAAGAGAAACCCAAAACCCCGGACCAGAAGCCGCTCACGGAAGGGCTGCCGCAGCGAGAGTTGAGCGAGAAAGAACGTAAGAAGCGCGAGCAGCGCCTGCAAAAGGAGCTGGAGACTCACTTCAAGAGGTGGCTCGAGGAGGATGTGGTCTACATCCTCACCGCAGAAGAGCGCGAGGCCTTTCTCCACCTGAACACGGAAGAGGAGCGGGAGCAATTCGTCGAGCAGTTCTGGCTGCGGCGCGACCCGACACCCGACTCCATCGAGAACGAGTCCAAGGAAGAGCACTACCGGCGCATTGCCTACACCAACGAGCGCTTTGCCAGCGGCCGCCCGGGCTGGAAATCCGACCGGGGGCGGATTTACATCATGCACGGGCCGCCCGACGAAATCAGCTCTCAGCCCGCGGGCGGCATGTACGAGCGCCCGGCGGAAGAGGGCGGGGGGAGCACGTCGGTCTATCCTTTCGAGCAGTGGCGCTACCGCTACCTTGAGGGCGTGGGATCAGACATCGTCCTGGAGTTCGTGGACATCAGCGGCAGCGGTGAATACCGCTTGACTATGGACCCGTCCGAAAAAGATGCCCTTCTTCATATCCCCGGGGCGGGCCTCAGCCTGCTCGAAGAGATGGGCATGGCCAGCAAGCGCGACCGCTTTACCCGTCGCGACGGCACCCACTTGCCCTCTCCGATCATGGAAACTTCGCGCATGATGGAGTTTGAGCGCCTGCGTCTCTACGTGGACGTCCAGAAGCCGCCGCCGGTGAAGTTCAAGGATTTGGAGGAGCTGGTCACGACGCGGATTAGCTTCAACCTGCTTCCCTTTGCCGTGCGCGCCGATTTCCTCCGCATCACAGAGGAAACCACGCTGGTGCCCATCACCATTTCGCTGGCGAGGAAGAACCTGACCTTCGAGACCAAAGAGGAGATCCACACTTCGACGGTGAATGTTTTCGGCCGCGTCACCACGCTCACCGGGCGCATCGTGCAGACCTTCGAAGACGTCATCCAGCTCGACATTCCCCCCTCGCTGTTCGAGAAGTCGCTCAGCGAGTCCTCCGTCTACCAGAAAGCCGTTCCCTTGCGGCCGGGCCTGTACAAGCTCAACCTGGTTCTGAAGGACCTTAACAGCGGCAACGTCGGCACCTTGGAACAGCGCCTGGCTGTGCCCCGCTACGAAGAGAATCAACTCGCCAATAGCACCCTGATTCTCGCCGACTCGCTGGAACGCGTGCCCAGCAAGAACATTGGCCGCGGCCAGTTTGTGATCGGCGATACCAAGGTTCGCCCCGCCGTCGGCAAGGATTTTGCTCCCGAGGAACGCCTGGGAATTTATTTGCAGGTGTACAACCTGTCGATGGATGAGACCACCAAGAAGCCCAACGCCACCCTCGACTAC
>CAYTXK010000115.1:3871-7102 GCA_964441645.1 uncultured Acidobacteriota bacterium | reverse complement strand
TCATCACCCTCCGGGCGGCCGAGCGCGTCGAGATTGCGCGGGAGAACCGTGTGCTGCGCGAGGAGTTTTACCGCCAGCAGGGCTTTGGCGACCTGATCGGGGCCAGCGCCCCCATGCAGGAGGTCTACGAAGCCATCCGCAAGGTGGCGGCCAGCGACGTGGTGGTGATTATCCGCGGCGAAAGCGGCACCGGGAAAGAGCTGGTGGCCAACGAAATCCACAAAGGCAGCCGGCGGGCCGAGCATCCGTTCATCAGCATCAATTGCGCCGCCCTGCCGGAAACGCTGATCGAGGCGGAGCTCTTCGGCTATGAAAAGGGCGCCTTCACCGGCGCCACCACCACCAAGGAGGGCCGCTTCGAGCTGGCCCATCGCGGCACGCTGTTCCTGGATGAAATCGGCACGCTCAGCCCGGCCTTGCAGAGCAAGCTGTTGCGCGTGCTGGAAGAGCACGCCGTCGTGCGCCTGGGAGGAAAGAAGCGCGTGGAAGCCGATGTGCGCCTGCTCACCGCCACCAACGAAAACCTGGAGGAAATGGTCAGCCAGAGGCGCTTCCGGGAAGACCTCTACTACCGCATCAATGTCTTTCCCGTGCAGGTGCCGCCGCTGCGGGAGCGGGTGGAGGACATTCCCCTGCTGGTGAACTACTTCTTGAACGTGTACTGCGCCGCCAACCATGTGCCGCTGAAGAGAGTGGACGAAGCAGCGCTGCGGGTGCTGGAGCGTTACGCCTGGCCGGGGAATGTCCGCGAGCTGCAGAACGTCGTGCAGCGCATGGTGCTGATGACCGGTGGCGAGGTGGTCGGGGTGCGCCACCTGCCGCCGGTCGTCTTGAGCAGCCCGGCCGCCGCCCCTGCCAACCGCCGCAATCCCTTTGCGCGGCCGGTGGATTTGGAGCGGGAGGTGGCCGAGTACGAGAAACAGTGGCTGCAAGCCGCCCTGGGGCACGCCGGGGGAGTGAAGTCGGAAGCGGCCCGGCTTCTGGGGCTGAACAAGGATCGCATGAAGTACCTCTGCCGGAAGCACGGGATCGACTCAAATGGGTAATTTTTGCCCAATAGTGGTAATTTTTACCCATGTGCGGCATTTATTACCACCCTGCCAACCAAGAGGCTAACCGAAAACATTCTCCTAACTAACTCACAAATAAACACTTAAAGTACGGCCCCCGTCTGACCCTGAGTTTGGCCTCTCAATTGCCATACTAAAGGCGGGCCTGTTAAGCGATTCTAACGCGTTATAACGGAGATTACGAAATGGTGGAGCGGAAACTGAAGCCTCTGGAGCTAGGCAAGACGGGGAAGATGAGGTCGCTGAAGACCCTCAAGAGGCTGAAGACACTCAAGCCGCTTAATCTCAAGACTCTGAAGACACTCAAGACGCTCAAGACGCTGCGCGGCATTGGGTAGGCGGAGAGCCCTTAGCCCTTCGAGCGAAGTTCGTCTGCAGGGCAAGCAAAGGGTCATCCCACTGTAGGGAGGTGGGATGGCCCTTTGTGTTTTTTGGGGGGCTACATCCACGCGTAGGAGCGGACCCACCGCCAGGCGCCGCGCAGCATGCGCCATCCCCAGGGGTAGCGAGGGCCGTAGATCTTGGCCGTGCCGGTCATACCTTCCACCAGTTGCCCGTCCGGATTCGGAATCTCCAAAGTTACCGCCAGGTAGTTATAGGGTTTCAAACCTTCGCGATCCTTGATGGCCGGCGCTCCCACAGGCTGGTCGGTGGCCGCGGCGGGAAGGATTTGCTCGACCCGGCCGCGAAAAGAGCGCAGGGGATAGGCGCGAAGGCGCAGGCGGACGGGGGCGCCGGCGCGGACGTCTTCGAGCTCGTTGTCGCGAACCAGCAGGCGGGCGCGCATGCGGCCGCGGGCCGCGACTACGGCGAAAAGGTCACCTTCTTTCAAATACTCGCCCAGACGCCGCTGCACCCGCGGGGTGGCGATGACGCCGGCAAGCGGCGAGCGGAGCTGGAGGGCATCGCGCTTGCGCCGGATTTCCCTCCAATCCACGTCTAGCCGCCGCCACTCTTGCTCGTACTGACGGCTGGTCTGGAGGTCGCCGTGAGCCTGGGCGTTACGCAGGCGTTGCTCAGCGAGTTGCCGCTCGCGCTCGAGGATAGCAGCGCGGGCTTCGATTTCGGGGTTGTGGAGTACGGCTACCAGCGCTCCTGCTTCCACCGCTTGGCCTTCGCGGACGCGGACTTCGCGGAGGAGCCCGGCCACGGCCGGGCGCAGCTCGGCGTGCTTGCCCGGTTCAAGAATGAAATCAGTGACCACGATCATCGGGGTCAGCGGGACGAGGAGCAGCACAATGGCGGCCGCGGCCACGACTTTCGTCTGCCAGGATTCTCGCCAGCGCATATAGGCCTCCTTAGCTTGCTGGAGCAGATTGCGGGCCGCCAATGCCGCGGGCGCAAGCTGTTTGCGCAGTAGCAGCCAAACAAACCCTCCCGTAAGCACCCAACCCCAGATACCGAGCCTGCTCACGGCTACGTTCTTGAGGAAAAGGACAAACAAGGAAACCCAGAGGATTCGGTAGACGAAAGCCAAGGGGCCATAGATCAAGAAGATGCGGTGTTTGCGCTTGCTGAGGCGTTCGACGGGGGAGCGGCCGCCGGAGAGATAGTGCCGCAGCCACTGTTTCATGTAGTCGAAGGAGTCTTCTCGCAGGTTGTCGATCTTCAAAATCTGGCAGAGGGCGTAGTAGCCATCGTACTTCATGAGGGGATTGAGGTTCATCAGCAGGCCGGTGAGGGAAGTCATCAGCAGGAATTTGTAGGCCCAACTGTTCACGAAGGTGCCCGGGGCGGTGAAGGACCAGACCAGCATAGAGGCGGCACCGAGGACGGTTTCCATCCAGATGCCGGCGAAGATGACCCAGAAGCGCTTGTAGTCTTTGTCGAACAGGTACAAATCGCTGACGTCGGTGTAGAAGGCGGGCGTGAAGTAGATGAGCATAAAGCCCATCTGGTGGACCTCGCCCCCCCAGTGCTTGCAGGCGAGCCCGTGAGCGGTTTCGTGGAGGAAGCCCGCGATGAGGAGCAGGATCCAAAAGTCCAGAAACTCTCCCAGGCTCTTCTGGCGGAAGTTGTAAAACTCGGTGGTATCGGCGAGCACGCGGTCGAAGTTGGCCAGGAGGAAACCGACAGCCAGGACGAAGAGTATCGAGCTGATGGTGAGGAACCCGCGGGTAAAGACCCAGCGGCAGTAGGGCAGGATGAAGTCAAAGAAGCG
>CAYTXK010000115.1:0-3861 GCA_964441645.1 uncultured Acidobacteriota bacterium | reverse complement strand
GAAGGCGGAGAAGTACATATAGAAGAGGCTGCGCTCGCTGGCGCGTTCCTGGCGTTCGCTGCGGATTTTTTCCAGCAGGGCGAGGTTCTTCTCGGTCAGGTTTTTTTCCCACAACTCCGGGCTGGCGGAATCGACGTAGTCCTCAAGCTCGGTTAGGGTGATTTCGGCGTCGGGGTGCCGCCGCTTGATTTCGTCCAGGGCTTCGCGGTCGGTGCGGGTGCCATCGTAGACCCTGAGCACCTGCCATTCAAATTCCGGCAAGCGGAGGAAGATTTCCGTGCCGGGCACTTTGACGACGTAGGTGGTCTCGCCGGCTACGACCTGTGCCGAGACCTTCAGGTCCGTGCGCAGCTTGCGCCGCCGGCGGCCGGACGCCAGCAGCCCGGCAAGGCGCAAACTGGTTCGACCCAAGTGCATAGGAAAGAAGCTAAGCCTTCGTTCTCACCAGGGGGCCCATTCCCAGGCGGTGCGCCACAGCCAGCGGGCCGGACTCCGCAGCAGCACGTAGCCGACGGGGGACCAGCCGCGGTCGCTCCAGATTCCTTTGGCGGTGATCTTCGCGCGGCCCACCATGCTGCTGCGGGCGGGAAATTCCGGGTCATTGGCGAAAACCGCCCGCACCACAAAGTGCTGCATGCCCTCGACCGCCACGGTCTGGGCGCTCTTGCGCTCGACGCTGCCAGCGTAGGTGTGGGTGGGGTACGCGTTCAGCTTGAGAGAGACGGGGGCGCCTTCCTGGATGAGATCAATATCGGTTTCGGGCACATTCATTTCGACCGCCAGGCGCTGGGTGTTAACCAGTTCGCAGAAGGCCTGACCCTCGTGCAGGAGCGAGCCGACTTTTTCCTCGACCTTGGGAGTGACGACGACGCCGGCCCCCGGGGCGCGCAAGCGGGCCTTCTCGACGCGCTCGCGGTAGAGCTCCACCTCCGCCTGGTGGGTTTCCGCTTCCAGGCGAGCTTGATTGGCGGCCGTCCTGTTATGGCGCGATTCGGCTTCGAGCTGGTGGCGGCGGGAAGCGCCCAGCTCGGTCCGGGCGCGCTCGTGGCGGACGCGGTCATCGCCGGCGTCCAGCTCGGCCAGAAGGTCGCCGGCTTTCACCTCGCTGCCTTCGCTGATGAAGACTCTCTGGATGACGCCTTCCACCTCGCTGGCGACGACCCATCGCTGCGCCGGAACCACCAGGGCGCCGGCCCCGATGCGCATCGGCCAGGGCGGAATGATGAGAACAGCGGCGGCGATGCCGGCGTAGAGAAGCAAGCGCCGGAGGCGGGCGCGGGGCATCGCGAGCAATTGGGCTTTGCGCTCGAGCAATGGATGCATCAGGCTGATGAGAGGCACCTGCTGGTAAAGCAGAGCGTTGCGCACCGCGACGGTGGCCTGGCTGGCGAGGAGGTTCAACACCTCGAGATGATTCTCCTGCAAGAAATCTTCGTCGGTATTTTCAAGCGCGATGACGCCGAGCGTGCCTTGCTCGTCAATGAACGGCATGGCGTAGAAGCCGCGGTGGCCGGCGCTTTCCAGAAAGGGAACAAGCCGATCACGGCCGGCTTCCGGTTCGACCTCCCAGGTGTCTTCGCGCTTGTTGGCCTGAACGACTTTATTGTGCTCGGCCACCCAGGCCATCAGGGCCTGGAGGGCTTCCATTTCGGTGGATTTGGGCACGGCTTCGTAGCCGCTGACGGCACTCAGGATGAACTTGCCGCGGTCGAACAAACCGAGGGAGCAGCGGCGGAAAGGCAGCACGGTGCCGGCTTGGTTGACGATGGTCAGCAGCACACGGTCGAGATTGAGCGTGGAGGTGATTTCTTTGCTGATGGTCAGCAAGGCACCGAGCTCATGCACCTTGCGTTCGGCGGCCAGCAGGGTGGCGTTCTTGAGGGCGATGGCGGCCTGCTCGCTGATGCTGGACAAAAAGAAAAGCTCGTCGTCGTCGAAGCGGCCGCCTTCGCGCTTGTTTACCACTTCCACCACGCCCAGAGTCTCATCCTCCTTGAGCAGAGGTGCGAGCATCAGGCTTTGCAGCTCAAATTCCTTTCCCGCGCGGGCGCGGCGGTCGGCGAGCAGCGGCTCTTCGGCGGCCTCAGCCACCAGGCAAGCTTTGGCGTCCTTCACCACCGAGCCGAGCAGCCCCTCTTGGCTCGAGGCGCGGTCGCCCGCTTCCACAGTCGGGTCCTCGCCGGCCTGCTGCGCCAGAAAGAGATCTTCCTGGTTCGGATCCACCAGCCAGACGTTGGTAGCCTGCGCGCCCAGGATATCGCGAATTTTTTCGGCGACCACGGGCAGGAGGGCGTCGAGCTCGAGCGTGGAATTGAAGATGCGGCTGATGTCGTAAAGCGCGGTGAGGCGCACAATGGTGCCCAGGTCGCCGTGGCGGGCCTCCTCAACTCCCAGGAGAGTTTCGAAGGCGCGTCCGGTCAAACGGCCGGCTTCCTCGAGGAAAGCGGTATCGTCGGCAGTAAATTCTCCGGCGCGCTTGTTGAGGACTTCTACCACCCCGCGGACGGCGCGGGCGCCTTGCAAGGGGGCGTGGAGCGCAGTGCGGACGCGCTCGCGGTCGACTTCCGCCAGATGGACGAAGAGGCCGGGGTTGGCCTCGCGCGCCGAGAGGCGCCGGCCGCGGTCGGCGGAGAGGAGTTCGACCAGGAAGCCGTTGGTGATGGGGCCAGCCTCGGCCTGGAAGCGTGCGCCCGCCTCCGACCAACTGGTGCGGCAGGTTAGAGCGTCTTCGCCGTCCAAGCGAGTCCAGACCAGCACCGCCTGGGCGTTCAAGAGGGCGGCGAGGCGAGTGGCGCAGGTGCGCAACAGGCTGTCAGCGTCCCGGCAGTCGTGGTAGGCAGAGGAAAGCTCGAAAAGGGCGGCTAGCGGTTCCATCGCGCTCCCCAGACCAAAAACTGTTGTGGACTGCCCACGCCGGCACCCCACCACAACCAGCGAAGGGTCGCGATGGGCGCAGCCTAACAGACGCTTCCAGGGGTGTCAATGAAACGCGCTGCGCGGAGTTCTCTTGATTTGGCTGTGGGGATGGAGTAGTTTGAGCGAGCAGCCCGGGGCCACCGAAGTTAGCAAAGAGAGTCTTCTCCATGGGGGCGCAATGGGCATAACAACCCGAGAAGCGGCCAACGCTGTCATCTTCGATCTGGAAGGCGCTCTCAAGATGGGCAAGGGGGAGCAGGAGTTTCGCGACACCTTGCAGGAAAAGCTGGATGCCGGTGCCAAGAATCTGGCCGTCAATCTGACCGGCGTAACCGAGGTGGACAGTTCGGGCATCAGTGCGCTGGTGCGGGCGCACACTTCGGCGAAGCGGCAGGGTGGCCGATGCCGGTATTATGGGGCCAACAAACGCGTCATTCAGGTCATCAAGATGGTGCGGCTCGACACCGTTTTCGAGATGGTCGAAGACGAAGCGGCCGCGCTGGCTGGTCTTTAGGCCAGTTTTTCTTCAACTCGCGGCTCCTCCACATACTCCGTAAGTTGTTGTAATCGCGACTGTTACTCCGCAGGACTTTTTACCCCCCTCGACTAGGACCTCAGCCCTATTCTGCTTGTGACTGGCCTCTTGTACAGTGACGGTCGTTGGAGAAAGGGCAGGGCAATGAGCAAGCACGTAAGCAAAATGGCGCACGCAGCAGGTTGGCTACTCATTCTATTGGGTCTTAGCGTGGTGGGGGTGACGCCCTTTACATGGGTGGGAACATACTGGCGCCAAGCAGCCGCCGGGAGCTCGCCGAGTTGGCTTACCCTTCTCGGCGGGCTCCTAGCGGGATTCGGAGCCTATGCCGCGGGGCTGTTTGTGCAGGTCCAGGGCCGCACCTGGCAGGCGTGCTGGGCCGAAAGTGTCGCGGCACCTTATCAGCGGTA
>CAYTXK010000114.1:6080-7106 GCA_964441645.1 uncultured Acidobacteriota bacterium | reverse complement strand
GCCCGCTCATCGGGCCGACGCTGGCGGCGCAGTTCGGCTATCTGCCGGGGACGCTCTGGCTGGTGGTGGGCGCGGTGCTGGGCGGGTGCGTGCAGGATTTCGTGGTGCTGTTCGGTTCGATTCGGCGCAACGGCAAATCGCTGGGGCAGATGGCGCGCGAAGAAGTGAGCAAGCTGAGCGGCATGGTGGCGCTGTTTGCCGTGCTGGCCATCATGGTGATCCTGCTGGCGGCGGTGGCGCTGGTCGTGGTCAATGCCCTCAAAGCCAGCCCGTGGGGAACCTTCACGCTCGCTATGACCATTCCCATCGCGTTGCTGATGGGGCTCTACCTGCGCTTCTGGCGGCCGGGGCGGGTGCTCGAAGCCACGGCCCTGGGCGTGGCGCTGGTACTGTTCGCTGTGGTCAGCGGGCAGTGGGTGGCGGCTTCGCCCGCTTGGGCACGCGCCTTCACGCTCTCCGGCCCGGCGCTCGCACTGGCCATTATCATTTATGGCTTTGCCGCCTCGGCCCTGCCCGTGTGGTTACTGCTGGCGCCGCGCGACTACCTGAGCGCCTTCATCAAGCTGGGCGTGGTGTTTGTGCTGGCCGGCGGCATCCTCTTCGTGCGGCCGACGGTCCACATGCCGGCCCTGACCCGCTTCGCGGATGGCACTGGGCCAATTTTTGCCGGCGGCATCTTTCCTTTCTGTTTCATCACCATCGCTTGCGGCGCCGTCAGCGGCTTTCATTCGCTGATTTCTTCGGGCACCACGCCCAAGATGATCACGCGCGAAACGCAGGCGCGCATGATCGGTTACGGCTCGATGTTGCTCGAGAGTTTCGTCGGCGTGATGGCCATGATTGCGGCCTGCGTGCTGCAACCCGGCGTGTACTTCGCCATCAACAGCCCCGCGGGCGTCGTCGGCGGCACCGCCGAGCAGGCGGCCGCCACCATCAGCGGTTGGGGTTTTCCTGTAACCGCGGCCACGATGGAGACGCTGGCGCGGCAACTGGGGGAACAGACCCTGCTCAACCGCACCGGCGGCG
>CAYTXK010000114.1:5475-6070 GCA_964441645.1 uncultured Acidobacteriota bacterium | reverse complement strand
GGGCATGGCGCAGATTTTCTCGAACACCCTCGGCGGGGAGCGGCTGCTGGCCGTCTGGTACCACTTCGCCATCATGTTTGAGGCGCTTTTCATTCTGACGGTGCTGGACGCCGGCACGCGCGTCGGCCGCTTCATGCTGCAAGACCTGCTGGGACATTTCTCCAAGCCGCTGGGGCGCACTAGTTGGGATCCCAGCATCCTCTTCTCGAGCGCGCTCATCGTCGCCGCCTGGGGGCACTTCCTCTATCAGGGCGTGCTCGACCCGCTGGGCGGCATCAACTCGCTCTGGCCGCTCTTCGGGATCGCCAACCAACTGCTGGCCACCGTGGCCCTGGTGGTAATGACCACCATCCTCATCAAGATGGGCCGGCTGCGCTACCTCTGGGTGACGCTCGGCCCGGCGGTGTGGCTGGTCGCGGTGACCATGACGGCGAGCTATCAGAAGATTTTCTCGCCCGAGCCGCGCATCGGCTTCCTGGCGCACGCGCGCCTGTTGGCGGAGCAACTGGCGGCCGGCGTGGTTCCGGCGGCGGAAGTGGCCGCCACCGAGCGGCTACTGTTCAACGACCAGTTGAACGCCGCCGTCACAGGTTTG
>CAYTXK010000114.1:3595-5433 GCA_964441645.1 uncultured Acidobacteriota bacterium | reverse complement strand
AGGAGACGATGGTTGATCGGTTTATCGGTTTATTGGTTGATTGGTCCCGCGCCGCGGGCCACGGGGCACACCACTTCTTTGCCTGGCTGCGCGCGGTAACTGAGGATTCGGCCTATGAGCGCTATCTGGCCTCGAACCGCGGCCAGTCGACGCTCACCGCCGCCGAGTTCTACCGCCAGCACGTGGAACGCAAATACTCTCGTCCCTGCCGCTGCTGCTGAGGGTTCGCGGCGCCAACGCGGGCTACTTGCGGGCCAGGAATTGACGGGCGCGGTCGAGCTCAGCCCGTTCCCCGTCGGCTTGGTCGCAGAGCTGGAGAAGGGCGCTGTAGTACTTCTTGGCCTGCTCAGGATTTCGCGCCAGCTCGGCCGCGCGCGCGGCTCCGTAGAGAGAATTCAAGCGATTCGGCGCGGTTTGCAAGACCGCTTCGTATTCGGCGAGCGCCGGCGCCGGTTGCTTGGCGTCGACCAGCATATCCCCCAACAGCTCGCGCGCCGGCAGCAGAGCGCCGGGCGTGACCGGATGCTTGCCCAGCAAATCTTCCATGTCGGCGGCGGAGCGCAGCAGCGTCAGCGCCTCTTCCGTGCGGCCTTCGCCGTTCGCCACCCAGGCGACCACGATACGTCGCTGCACTTCCACTTGATCGGCCCAGTAGCTCTCCTTCGCTTCCTTCAGCGCGTCGCGGAGTGCAGCCAGTTTCTCGGCGCCGGCGCGCGCGCCCGCGGCATCGCCGGTGCGCGCCGCCCCCAATCCATTGGCAAAGCGAAATGACGACTCGATCCAGGCATAACGGCCGGCGGGGATGACTCCGGAGGACGGTTGCAGCGAAGCTGCCTCCGCCCACCGATGCCGCTCCAGTACGTAGCGCACCGGCATGGCCGCGGTGGCATAGACACCAGCGAAGTATTGCGGGGGAGTGCCTTCCATCTTGGGAACGTCGACCAGCAGCTTCCGCGCCTCACCCTCCTGCCCCCGCTGCAGGTAGGCGTACATCAGATAGTCAAGGGCATGCAGCTCGTCGCCGGCGACCGCGTGCTGGCGCGCCGCGGCGGCAGAGTCGAGGTTGGAGGCGATGGATTCTTCCCACAGGCCGAGCCGCGTGAAAATATGGGACGGCATGTGGAGCGCATGGGGCGAATCGGGAGCAATCTGGGCATAGCGGCGCGCGGCCTCGAGGCCCAGCGAGGCGAGCGGCGGATAATCGTCGCTGTGGATGATGTAGTGAGCGAGGCCGGGATGCTCCGGCTGCTCAGCGAAAATCGGCGCTAGAATCGTAACGGCCTTTTTCTGCCGCGCATAGGTTTTGTCCGGCGGGAGCGCGGTGGCGGAACCCAGCAGCGAGAGGGCATAAAAGATGGAGGCCTCGCGGTCCTCGGCGTACCGCCGCGAGAGCCGTTCCATCGCCGCTTCGTAGGCGAGCGTGCGCTGTACGTGGTCGGTCGTCTCAAAGTCCTTGTAGAAGGCTTCCAGCGCCGCGATGTAGTCGCGCTCGCGCTCGCTCTTGGCTCCCAGCTCTTTCGCTTTGCCGAGGGCCGCTGCGCCCGCCTGCAGAATGGCGGCGCTCGGTTGCTCCCACAAGGGATGGTTATCGGCCATGGCCAGGCCCCAGTAGGCGATGGCGCAGCTCGGGTCTTTCTTCGCTACCTCGCCAAAGGCCTCCATGGCCTTCTGGTACCAGAACGAGTGCAGCATCGCCACCGCCCGGCTGAAGGCTGGCCGAACGGCGGTGTCGCAGGAGATTTCAAACTGCACTCGGCCGAGCTTCTCGGGATCGCCGGCCGGATGCTGGTGCTCCTGCCCGGTGACCCGAGCCGGGCGACCGCCATCGCCTCCCGCTT
>CAYTXK010000114.1:2148-3585 GCA_964441645.1 uncultured Acidobacteriota bacterium | reverse complement strand
GGCCGGATGTTGGTGCTCTTGCCCGATGACGCGAGCGGGGATGGACAGCAGCAGGCCTGAAACCAACCCGATCAGAAGCTTCTTGCTTTTCATGGACAGCCTCGACTCCTGTGTGGATTGATGCTGCGACCGCGGAAAATGCTACCGCCGGTCGCGCTTGCCGGTCAACCCCCTGCTAGGTGGATGTTAGAAGCGGCGACGCCTGGCCGAAGCGCCCTTCAAAAACAAACGACTCCAGCGGCTTGCGCTGGCGCGGGGCCAGCTCGCGCTGGCGCAGTTTTTCGGGGAGCCGCTCGAGCTCCCCTGCGTAACCCAGCGCGATCCCGGCCACCGGGTCCCAGCCCTCCGTAAGCGCGTACGCCTCGCGAATCTTGTCCACGTGGATGCCCGCCATTTGGTGAACGAAAAGTCCCAGCGCAATGGCCTGAATCACCAAATTTTCCGCCGCCAGCCCAACGTCATGGAAGGCGTGCCGGTTGGGCTGCTGGTTGCGGTCGAAGTTGAGCTTGGCCAGCGACACCATCAGCACCGGCGCCAGCCGCGCCCACTGCTGGTTGCCTTCCACCAGGCAGTCGAGCAGGCGTGCGTATTCTTCTGGGTTGTCTTTCGTCGCCACCAGAAAGGCCCATGGCTGCTCGTTGTAGCAGGAGGGTGCCCAGCGCGCCGCTTCCAGCAGGCTCAGCAACTTTTCGCGCTCGACCGGTTGGTCGGCAAAAGCGCGCGGACTCCACCGCCGCCGCAACAACTCATGAATCGGATGGTTTGTCTCGGCCGGTCTCTCCACGAATGACTCCTTTGTTTTCGCGCCGCGCTACAGCAGGCTGCGGGTGCGTCCGCCGTCAACGGCTATGGCAGTGCCGGTGATGTAGCTGGCGCGCTCGGAGGCGAGAAAAGCCGCCAGCGCCGCCAGTTCTTTCGGCTCGCCGATGCGTCCCAGCGGGATCTGCGCCGCCCAGCCCCGACGGATTTCGTCGGGGCTCACGCCTTTCTGCGCCGCCATCGTGGCGGCCAGCTCTTCCAACCGGTCCGTTCCGATGAAGCCGGGGCAGAGCACGTTCACGAGCACGTTGTCGCGCGCATACTCGTTCGCCAGGCTCTTGGCTAGGCCGGCGACCGCGCTGCGCACGGAGTTGGACAGCAGCAGGCCGTCGATCGGTTGCTTCACCGACGCCGAAGTCAGAAACAACAGCCGGCCCCACTTCTGCGCCCGCATGCGCGGCAGCACCGCCCGCGCCAGATAGACCGAGCTCATCAAGTTGAGCTCCACCGCGTTTTCCCAGTCTTCGAGTGTGATGGCGGCGAACTCTTTGGCGGGCGGCCCGCCGGCATTGGCTACGGCGATGTGCACCGTGCCCCAGCGCTCCACCGCCGCTGCGACGAAACGCTCCACCTCCTCGGCGCGCGTCACGTCGGCCGCGACCGCGAGCACTTCAGCGC
>CAYTXK010000114.1:0-2078 GCA_964441645.1 uncultured Acidobacteriota bacterium | reverse complement strand
GGATTTCTTCCGCCGCAGTTTCGAGCGTGGCGGGCGTGCGCGCGCAAATAGCCACGCGCGCGCCTTCGCGCGCCAGCTCTTCGGCGATGGCGCGGCCCAGGCCTTGGCTGGCCGCCGCCACGACAGCCACTTTGTTTTTCAGTCCCAGCTCCACGGTTTGGCTCCTCTGGCCGGGAATTGTGTTGCCTCGGCGCCCGGCACGCCTTAGTATTCAGGCAATCGTCCAAGGAGGCAAGATGGCTTTCACTCCCAACATAGGCCCAGGGACTCGCGTCGCCTACGTACTCATCGGCGCGGTGCTGGTCGGGGTGGCGACTTTCGGGCCCGCGCTCGCTCCCCTTCTCAAGTACATTCTGGTAGTGGGTGGAATTCTGGTGGCGGTCGAAGGCGCGGTCGGATTTTGACCCGGCTGCTGGCTGCGCAGTCTGCGCAGCAAGGCTTCGGGCTAGCGGACGATGCGTGCACCCCGAAAGGAGGAACCATGAGGCTTCGTCCCCTTGCCTTCTTCGTTCTGTTCCTGTCGGTGGCGAGCGCGCTGACCGCGCAGGAACCGGCGGCGGCACCGATGAGCCAGCCGGAGTTCGTCGGCTTGGTCAACGCCAAGACGCCGGCGGCCGACATCATCGCGCAGGTGCGCGCTCGCGGCATTGCCTTCGAGGTTGATCCGCCGCTGGAAGCCGCTCTGCTGAAAATCGAAGGCGGGCCGGAGTTGCTCAACGCTCTGCGGGAGCCTGCGACGCTCGAAGTGAGTGTCAACGTGGCGGGCGCCGAAGTAGTTGTCGATGGCCAGGCGCGCGGCGCCGTGCCCGCGCAGGGACCGGCGGTGGTAGCCGGGCTGGCGCCGGGAACCCATCTGCTGCGCGTGCAGGCTGAGCGGCACTCGGGCGAGCGCGTGAACGTGTTCCTCAAGCCGGGCGAGACGCACCGCGCCACTGTCACCTTGATCCCTTCGGTGGAGTTCCGGCCGGGCCCGCTGGGGCTCGACGTCAACGTCAAAGCGGGCTCCAAGGAAGACACGCTGGTGTCGGGCATCGAGTCGCAGACCGACCCGGTGCTGCGAGTCGCGCGCTTGCAGTCTGTTCTCCAGGACTACCCCGGCCACCCGTTCGAGTTTCTCGCCTACCGTATGCTCCAGACGACCTACCTCGAGCAGGGGAACTACGACGAGGCTTTAGCGGCCGGCCAGAAAATCCTGGAGCGCGACCCGGGCAACTTCGCCGCGCGCCTCCGCCAGGCCCGCGCTTGCTTGGGCAAGGGTGACCTCGACGCTGCCTACGACAACCTCGCTCAGGCGCGCCAACTGCGCGAGAGCATGCTGACTATGGCGCGCCCGGAGAGCGCGACCGCCGATACTTGGGAAAGCCAGAAGCGCCAGGCGGCCGAAGATTCTGAAAAGGAGTTGGAAGGCGCTGCGTACAACTTCTTTGCCGCGACAGTGCAGGTGGCCGAGCCCGCCCGCCGTACCCCGTATCTCGAGAAATTCGTCGCGCTTTATCCCGTCTCCGCCTATCGCCAGGCCGCGATGTCCAATGTGGCCCGCGGGTATTTGCAGCAGGGCAACACCGAAAAAGGGCTGGAGTGGGGCAATCGCGCGCTGGAAAGCTATCCCGACGACGCCGACATGATGGTGATGGTCGCTGATACTCTGAGTGAGCTTTCCCACGGCCCGGGTACGGGGCCGAACGCGCAGGAAGTGGCGCGCGCGCGTTCTCTCGCCTCGAATCTGCTCGAACGGCTCACCGCCGAACCTGACAAACTCAAGCCCGCCGGAATGGAAGATTGGGCGGCGCTGCGGCAGTACTGGGAAGGCATGGGGCACTCCATCCTCGGCCAGGTGCTGATGCTGGAGGAGACCGCGCAGCAGCCCGGGGCCATGACGAAAACCCGGCAGGCGACCCAGGAATTCAAGCTGGCCGGCCCGCTGCTCAAGAGCCAGCCGCAGCTCTATGCGCGCAACCTCTACCGGCTGGGCTATGCCTACGCCAAAATTGGCGAACTCGCGTCGGCGCAGACGGCTCTTGATGAGGTCATCAGCCTCGGCACACCCTACAGCGCGCCCGCGCGCGATTGTAACCGGC
>CAYTXK010000113.1:4811-7186 GCA_964441645.1 uncultured Acidobacteriota bacterium | reverse complement strand
GCCGCGCAAGCTCACGTTCAACCTGAACGCCGACCCGCGCTACGACATCGGGCTAACCTGCGGGGGCACGCTAGAAATCTTTATCGAACCCATCCTGGCGCGGCCGGTGTGCTACATCTGCGGAGCGGGGCACGTGGGGCACCAGGTTTCCAAGAGTGCTGCCGTGGCCGGAGTCTCCCCCCTCATCGTGGACGACCGGGCGCAGTTCGCCAACCGCGAGCGCTTCCCGGAAGCGGCGGAAATTTTCGCCGACGAGTACGAGAAGGTGTGGCCGCAACTCGACCCGAGCGAGTTCTCCTACATCGTCATCACCACCCGCGGCCACAAGGACGATATGAGCGTGCTGCGCTGGGCGGTGGCGACGCGGGCGCGCTACATCGGCTTGATTGGCAGCCGGCGCAAGGTGCTGGAAATCTATAAGGCGCTCGAAGAAGAGGGCTACGCGCGGGAGAAGCTCGAGCGCGTGCACGCGCCCATCGGGATTGAAATCGGCGCGCTGACCCCGGAAGAAATCGCGGTCAGCATCGTGGCGGAGATGATCGCCGTGCGGCGCCACGCGGCGCTGCCGCGGCCCAAGGCGGTGGGGCGCGCGGTGCAGGAGCGGGCATTGAAGGAAGAGTTGTAAATCGCCTCAATCCGGACTAAACAGGACCGTGCTTCAACAAGAACCACGCCGCCGGGCTCAAAGCGGTCCCCCCCTGCTTTACACCCTCGTTCTTGCAACATTGCTCTTCGCACTCCAGCAAAGTGGGTACCGGGAGTTGGAGCCCCGTCGGAAGCTGCTCGGCACATGGCAGATTTCTATGGAGTCAACTTTCCTCACCAAGACGTATTTACGAATCGAATTTGCACAAGACGGCTCTTACGTCATGAAGTATCTGAACGATGGCAAATGGAAGCTCATGACGATTGGTTTGTACTCGTTTTCTAATCCACATCTGCACCTGCAGCCGAAGATTGCACCCCTTTGTGCACAGGCTTACCAAGGCCGGGAGGGACGCGTGATCTTCCCGGCTGAGAACCAATTGCGTCTTCAAGGGTCAACATGGATACGGGTCCCGGGAGTCCCTGGGAACGTAGTTGCGACCTTTGGGCGGCCCAAGCGTCTATAGTTAGACTTCCGGGAGGGCATTTATGCCTTCAGACGGCCACCAAAACACTCCCCTGTTTCCGCTGTCGCGGCGGCGGTTTCTGCAAGGGGTGAGCGCGGGGACGGCGGCGGTGGCGGTGGCGCCGGAGCTGGCGCGGGCGCAGTTGCAGCTCGACGAAGAGACGACGGGCGAAGCGCGGGTGCCGATTCGCCTCAAGGTCAACGGGCGGACGTTTCGGGTGAACGTCGAGCCGCGCTGGACGCTGCTCGACGTCCTGCGCAACCAGCTCGACCTGACCGGGACCAAGCGCGTCTGCGACCGCGGCGAGTGCGGGGCCTGCACGGTACGGGTGGACGGGCAGACGGCTTACTCCTGCCTGCTGCTGGCGCTCGACGCGCAGGAGCGCGACATCACGACCATCGAAGGCCTGTCGGCTTCCGGCCGGCTGCACCCGGTGCAGGAAGCTTTTGTGCGCAACGATGCGCTGCAGTGCGGCTTTTGCACGCCGGGGATGGTGATGGCCTGCACGGCGCTGCTGGAGAAGAATCCTGAGCCGTCGCTCGAGGATATCAAAGCGGGCCTAAGCGGCAACTTGTGCAAGTGCGGGACGTATCCGAAGATTTTCCGCGCCGTGCGGGAAGCCGCGCAGATGATGAAGAAGGGGAGCTAGCGATGAAGAAGCTCACCACGGTCGAACTGGACGGGCACGTCAGCGAAGTCTGGGTCGAAGTCCCCGAGAACGAGCCCGCCGCCTGGCCGATAGAAGCTGAGCTGGCGGTGCTGGGCAAGCCCGTGCCGCGCGTGGACGGCCCCGAGAAAGTCAGCGGGCGCGCGAAGTACACGCACGACATCAACCTGCCGCACATGCTGTGGATGAAGTACCTGCGCAGCCCGCTGCCCTTCGCGCGCATCGCCAACATCGACACCAGCAAAGCCGAAGCGGCACCCGGCGTGCGGGCGGTCTACACACACAAGAACACGCCAGAGATTCCGTGGTACGGGGGGCGCTCGAAGCTCTTCGACACCACGCTGCGCTATGTCGGGGATGAAGTGGCGGCGGTGGTGGCCGCCGGCGAAGTTGATCGAGGTGGAATACGAAGAGCTGCCGTACGTACTCGATGCGGAGACAGCGCTCACGGCCGGGGCGCCAGCGCTGCACGAAGGCGGCAACCTGCAAGGGGGCAAGCCCAACGCCTACAGCCGCGGGGATGTGGACAAAGGCTTCGCGGAGGCGGACTTTGTGGTCGAAGCGACGTTCCGCTCGCAATATCAGGTGCACGCCTG
>CAYTXK010000113.1:4291-4801 GCA_964441645.1 uncultured Acidobacteriota bacterium | reverse complement strand
TACGGCGGCCGAGGCGGCGAAGTTGATCGAAGTCGAATACGAAGAGCTGCCCTACGTGCTCGATGCGGAGACGGCGCTCACAACCGGGGCTCCGGCGCTGCACGAAGGCGGCAACCTGGTGGACGGCAAACCCTTCACCTACAGCCGCGGCGACGTGGACAAAGGCTTCGCCGAGGCCGACTGCGTCGTCGAAGCCACCTTCCGCTCCCAGTGCCAGGTGCACGCCTGTCTCGAAACCCATTGCAGCGTGGCGCAGTGGCAAGGCACGAAATTAACGGTGTGGGATTCGACGCAGGCGGTGCACCCCAACCGGCAGGGCCTGGCCGGCGCGCTCGGCATTCCCGTGGGCGACATTCGGCTGATCAGCCTGTACAGCGGCGGCGGGTTCGGCTCCAAGCTCGGTCTGAACAAATACACGGTGCTGGCTTCGATCGCGGCGCGCGATCTGAACCGGCCAGTCAAGGTCACGCTCGACCGCGAAGATCGAACAGAGTCCGCGGCGCTCGGGAT
>CAYTXK010000113.1:0-4281 GCA_964441645.1 uncultured Acidobacteriota bacterium | reverse complement strand
CGTGGAAAACGGCGAAGAGGAAGCACACGCCGCGGGCAACCGGCCGGGAAACGTGATGAGCATCAAGGCAGGCGCAAAACGCGACGGCACGCTGACGGCGCTGTGGCTCAAAAACATCGGCGGCGTGGGCGCCTACCCGGCTGGGGCCGGGGTGGGGACGCCGCTGCGGGAAATCTACAAATGCCCCAACGTCAAGACGGAGGAGTCGAACGTTCACATCAACGCCGATGTGGCGCGACCGCACCGCGCGCCCGGGCATGTGCAGGGCACCTGGGCGCTGGAACAGGCGCTGGATATGCTGGCAGAAAAGTGCGGGCTCGACCCGCTCGAATTCCGCCTGCGCAACTACAGCGACACCGACCAGGTGCGCAACCAGCCGTATTCAGTGAAGGGACTGCGCGAGGCGTACGAGAAAGGCGCGGAGAAATTCGGCTGGCGCGACCGCGCGGCGCGCAAGGCGATGAGCAGAGGAGCGAAGAAGCGTGGCTTCGGTCTGGGCACGCAAATCTGGGGCGGCGCCGGCGGACCGCCGGGCTACGCCAACGCGATGCTCTACCTGGATGGCACCGCCACGGTTTTCTGCGGCGGGCAAGATATCGGCTCGGCCACGCGCACTTCGATGCTGCAGATTGCCGCCGAAGAACTGGGCCTGCCGATGGAAAAAGTCAGCGCGGTAATGGGCGATACGCAGGGGACGCCTTTCGGAGGAGTGAGCGGGGGCAGCCGAACGGTGCCGTCGCAAGGGCCGGCAGTGCGGATGGCGGCGGCCGATGTCAAGCGGCAGCTCATTGGCATCGCCTCCCAGCAGATGAATCTCGCCAGCGAGCGGCTCGATACCCGCGACGGCTACGTGTTTGACAAACAGAATCCGGCGACGCGCAAAGCCATCGGCGAAATCATGACAACCGCGGCGCGGGCCGGGGAGGGCGTCACACCCGAAAACACACTGGTCGGCAAAGGCTGGCGCGGACCGAACCCCGATGACGTCAGTGTCAACAGTTGGGGGGCGCAGTTCGCGGAAGCCGAAGTGGACACTGACACCGGCGAAATCCGCGTGCTGCGGGTGGTGGCGGCGCACGAGGCGGGGCGGGTGATCAACCCACTGACGGGCACGAGCCAAGTGGAGGGCGGGGTCATCCAGGGAATCGGCTTCGCGCTCTACGAAGAGCGGGTGCTGAATAACGCCAGCGGGCGCGTGGTGAACGCCAACCTGCACGACTACAAAATCCCCACCGCGCCCGACATCCCCGAGATCGAAACCGTGCTGGTGGACTTGCCGGACGCCCGGGCCAACAACGTCGGCGTCAAGGGGCTAGGGGAGCCGCCCATCATTCCTACGGCGGCCGCCATCGCCAACGCGGTGGCCGACGCCCTGGGGGTACGCGTGCTGGAATTGCCGATGACGCCCAAACGGGTACTCGAAGCTATGCAGAAAGGAGGGCGCCATGCGTAACTTTGAATACGTCAACGCCCACTCGACCGAGCGCGCCATCGAGCTGCTCACGCTGGAGCAGCCCGACCGCGCCAGCCGCCCCAAGATTCTGGCCGGGGGCACCGACCTGCTCGACGAACTCAAAGAAGGCACCATCACCCCGACGCGCCTGGTGAACCTCAAAGCCAACCGCAACCTGAAGTACCTCCGCTTCAGCTCGAGCGAGGGCTTGAAGATCGGCGCCCTCACCACCATGACTGAACTCTCGACTCACCCCGAGGTGCGCGCCCGCTACGGGGGGTTGGTGGAAGCGCTGGCCGTGATTGCCAGCCCGCAGATTCGCAATGTGGGCACGGTGGGCGGCAACCTCTGCCAGCGGCCGCGCTGCTGGTACTACCGCGACGCGGCCCTGCACTGCGCGCGCAAGGGCGGGCCCATCTGCTATGCCGTGGGGGGCGAAAACACCTACCACGCCATTCTGGGCGGCCACCTGTGCTTCATCGTCCATCCCTCGGACCTGGCGCCGGCGCTCATCGCCTACGACGCCCGGGTCACCTACGCGGGACCCAGCGGCCGCAAGACGATTCCGCTGGAAGAGTTTTTTATTACGCCCGACGTCGACATTCGGCGCGAGAATGTGCTGGGGCCGAACGAGGTGGTCGAAGAAATTTCTGTCCCCACGCCCGGGGCGGCAGCGCGCGGTGTTTATCTCAAGGTGCGCGACCGGCAGACGTGGGACTTCTCGACGCTGAGCGTGGCGGCGGTGCTGGAGATGGACGGGAACATGTGCCGCCGCGCACGGGTCGTGCTGGGGGCAGTGGCGCCCAAGCCCTGGCCCGCGCCCGAGGCCGACAAGCTGCTGGCCGGCGCGCGCATCACGCCCGAGCTCGCCCGCCAAGCGGCGGAAGCGGCGCTCAAGGGCGCGCGGCCGATGTCGCAGAACGCCTACAAGATTCTGCTGGCGAAGAACCTGGTGCGGCGGGCGATCCTGGAAGCGGCCGGACTCGAGATGTAGACCGTGGGCTGCGGAGAATCGTGAGTCCACGGTGCTTCACTGCTGTCATCCTGAGCCCAGTGGGCGAAGAATCTCGGCGTTGAGATGCTTCGCTTCGCTCAGCATGACAGGCAAGAGTCGAGAAAGGAGGGCCAGTATGCCCTCGATTGATAAAGTGAACTTGCAGGAAAAGCTTGCGCGCTTCGAGGAGCACTGGAGTCCGAAAATTGTGGGCGAAGTGAACGACGCCTACGTGAAGCTGGTGAAGTTCCAGGGCGAGTTCGTCTGGCACCACCACGAGGCGGAAGATGAGATGTTCCTGGTGCTGAAGGGCCGCCTGTTGATGAAGTTCCGGGACCGGGAGGTGCGGGTGGAGCCGGGAGAGTTCATCATCGTCCCGCGCGGGGTGGAACACCTGCCGGTGGCCGAGGAAGAGGCGCACGTGATGCTGTTCGAGCCCAAGTCCACGCTCAACACCGGCAACGTGCAGAACGAGCGCACCCTCCCCCAGCTGGAACGACTCTAGGCTTTTGAAAAAATAAACGAAGGAGCGCATCATGGCCGATAAAGTAAAAAGCACCCCCAAGGGCTACCGCAGCATTACTCCCTATCTCATCATCCAGGGCGCCGGGCGCGCCCTCGAGTACTACAAGAAAGTCTTCAACGCCAAGGAAGTGGTGCGCATGGCCAGCCCCGACGGCCAGAAGGTGATGCACGCCGAGATCAAAATCGGCAACTCCATGGTGATGCTGGCCGACGAGCACCCGGAGATCGGCGCGCGCTCCCCGCAGTCGGTGGGCGGCACACCGGTTCAACTGCTGCTCTACGTGCGCAACGTGGACCGCACCTTCAAGCGCGCGGTCAAGGCAGGCGCCAAGGCGGTGGAAGAACCGAATGACAAGTTCTATGGCGACCGCATGGGCCGGATCACCGATCCCTTCGGGCACGAGTGGGCTCTCGCCACCCACAAGGAAGACGTCAGCCCCGAGGAAGGACACCGGCGCGCCCAGGCAATGTACTCGGAAAAACCGCCACAGTAGAGCTATTCGGCGGGCTAACAACTCACCCGGCGTCGGTGCACAGTCCGCGTGTCGGTGGCCGCTGGAGGAACAGTGAAATCTCTTCAGGCGCTCCTGTGTATTCTGTGCTTGCCTTTGCTGGCTCTGGCTCAGGGGCTGCCCCGTCCGCCGAAGCCGAAGCCAGAGATCGTTATTGACATGCACCTGCACGCCTTCCGGGCCGACGTCTTCGGTCCGCCCGGGCAGCCTAACCCCGCCACCGGCAAGCCTTCCCTCACCACGGACGCCGCCCTCCGCGAAGCCACTCTGTCCGCGCTGAGTCAATACAACATCGTGATGGCGGTCGCCAGCGGACCGCTGGCGGTGGTCGAGCAATGGAAGGCCGCGGCGCCCGGGAAGATTATTCCGGCGCTTTCGATGGTCGAAGCCGACAACTTGCCGGAACTGGCCGACCTGCGAGCAGCCTTTCGCGAGCGCCGGCTTGAAGTGCTGGGGGAAATCGGCGCCCAGTACATGGGACTTTCCCTCAGCAGCCCCGAGCTCGAGCCCTATCTGGCGCTGGCCGAGGAACTGGACGTTCCCGTCGGCATCCACACCGGTTTTGGCCCGCCCGGGGCGACTTACAACTGCTGCCCGAAGTTTCGCGCCGCGTTGGGCAACCCGCTGCTGCTCGAAGAGGCGCTGGTGCGGCACCCCAAGCTGCGCGTCTACATGATGCACGCCGGTTATCCCTTCCTGGAGGAAGCCATCGCCGTGCTGCACGCCCATCCCCAGCTCTACGCCGACCTGGCGGTCATCGACTGGGTTTTGCCGCGGCAGGAGTTCCACGACTACCT
>CAYTXK010000112.1:0-7212 GCA_964441645.1 uncultured Acidobacteriota bacterium | reverse complement strand
CGGCGGGCTCTCTTCCTGGGGAATCGCCCTTTGGAGCGGCGCGGCATGGGGCGGGAATGCTAGCACGAGTCGAGGCCGGGAGCAGCGGCGAAATCAGTCGTCGCCCGAGTCAGGACCAGGCCGGAGGCAAGCACGCTTCCCTTCCGCGGACGGGGTGGCTACGCCATTCCCGACCCATCGTCGTCGAGGGTCGTCCGCGCGAAGGCGGCCAGCCGCCAGCGGTCTTCCCGTCCCAGGTTGACAAAACGCACCCCAAACTGACTGCCGGGTGCCTGGCGAATGACGCAGGCGGAACAGGCAAAGACCTGCGTATCGTCGGGGAGGAGAAATTCGAGGGAGACCAGGCCGCCCGCTGGCGGAGAGTTCTCCAGGTAGGCCAGCAAGCCGGTGGTGCTGACATTCACGGTCTTGCCCCGGCTCTTCTGCGGAAAGCCCTGCACCTCCCACTGGGCGGCCAGCGTTACATGCAGAGGGGCGCGATAGTAGCGAACCCGCTCCTGGAGCATCAAGTCGCGGGCGGCGTTCATCAGGTGCTGAATCCTGTCCACATTGGCCGGCTTTTGCAGAAAGAAGTTGATGCCCGCGCGGAAGCATTGCTTCATGGCGTCGGGCTCCTGGCTGGCGGTGAGCATGATGAGCGGGCAGGTGGAGTTGCTCTTGGACCAGCGAATGCGCTCCGCCAGTTGCAAGCCATCGAGCTCCGGCATCCGCCAGTCCAGCAGCACGCCGTCGAATTTTTCCTTGTTGATGAGCTCGGCGGCCTGCGGACTCGATTGCAGGCAGTGCGGCCGGGTCCCCATCCGCGACAGCACCTCTTTGAGGTAGGAAAGCATCTGCGGCTCGTCATCCACGACCAGAATTTTGGGCCGGAACGCCATCGGTGCTCACCTCTCTCCCCCTTGCGGAGCAATTTGCTTGCCAGGACCCTCTCTCTGCTAAGGCCTGCGGAACTAGAGAGTTAGCTTGGCGCCCTCCCTGACCCGGGAGCCCTTTTTCCCAATTTGAGACTGGTTTCCCTCAACAGCCAGGCTGGCCTGCGTTGCCATCCGACGGGCAAGGCAGGTAAACTGCCCACTAGCGGGGCGGGAGGTATCCATGCAGGTCGAGATAGAAATGCTGCGCGAAGTGCCGATGTTCAGCTTGCTCGATGAGCAAGAGATTCGCACCCTGGTGGGCTTCCTCGAAGTTCGGCACTTTGACCGCGGGGAGACAGTTTTTCATCACGGCGACGTGGGCGATTGCCTTTACATTGTCCAGCAAGGCCGGGTGGAAATCTTTGTCGAGACCACGGAAGGCCAAAAGGTCATTCTGGCGGAGAACCAGGCGGGCGACGTCTTCGGGGAAATTTCTCTGTTGGACGGCGGGGCGCGCACGGCGAGCGCGGTCGCCATTGAGGAGACCGACCTGCTCACCTTCGACCGCGAGAACCTGCTGGGGTTCATCAGCCGCGCTCCGGGGGCGGCGGTGGACTTGCTGACCATCATGGGCAAGCGGCTGCGCGCCACCGATGAGCTGTTGCGCACGCACGTGGCCCGCAACCTGAACGTGGAGGAGGAGGAAAGCCTCACGATTGGTCAGCGCATCGCCGACCGGGTGGCGACTTTCGGCGGCTCCTGGACTTTCATCCTGTCTTTTGGGGCTTTCTTAGCGGCGTGGATGACCCTGAACGTTTATCTAGCCCTGCGGTCGTTTGACCCCTACCCCTTCATCCTTCTCAACCTGGCTCTCTCGGCGCTGGCGGCCTTGCAGGCCCCGGTCATCATGATGAGTCAGAACCGGCAGGCGTCCAAAGACCGGCTCAAGGCAGACCTGGACTACGAGGTCAATCTAAAAGCGGAGCTGGAGGTGGCTCAGCTCCACAACCGCGTGGACCGCATTTACCAAGAGATGCAGGCCAACTTTGTCCGTCTGTCCAAGGAACTCAAGGCCCTTCAGGACGGGTTGCAGAGTAAGTAGCCATCCCCCAAGCCGGCCTCCGAGGCGCGTGCTTTCAGCGGCTGAAGCTACCCAAGGCTTCCTCTTCGCTGTCGAAGAGAGGCAGCAACCCCAGCAGGCGCGTAAGCTCGAGCATCTCGCGGAAATGCCGATTGCCGTTGGCCAGTTTCAACTGACCGCCGGCCGCGCGCACGGAGGTGTAGCAGGCCACAATCGTACCCGCTCCTGAGCTGTCCACGAAAGCCGCCTCTTGGAGATTGAGCAGGATGTTTTTTCTCTTCTGGGCGAGGAGTAGCCGCACGCTTTCGCGCAACAGCGTTACTTCTTCCCCGAAGATCAGCCGCCCGCGCAAATCGAGCACCGTCACTTCCTGAACCTGGCGGGGCGTGATGGCCAGCTCCACGTTTTGCTCCTGGTAGCAGGCGCGACGCGAGCGCCGCCGTCAGTTGGTCCGCTGGACGACGCCACTGGCTTCAAGGGCGCGCAGATACTCGACCACGACGTCCAGGGGAACAGGGCCGTAGACAGCCGCGACGGCGTCGCGGATCTCCTGAGCGGTGCGCCGGCCGTCCACGAAATTCAGCACCTCGTAGGCGTACCCGCCCCCCGAGCCGCGCCGCCCTTCGAAGCGCAGCAGCCGCAGAGCGGTGGGCCGCGCCTCGCCGTAGGGGTCGGCGAGATAGTCATAGCCGAAGACGGAGAGCGGCCCCTTGAGCTGGGCGTTGCGCCGGAACACAAGAGCCCCGTCGCCCGCGGCGGGGGCGGCGGGTGGCGCAGCTCCCAGAATTTTTTCCAGTTCGGCGAAGAAAGCAGCGGCCTCGCGGCGCACGCCCTCGGGCACGGGAAAGAAGCGCCCCATCGAATCAACCAGCGCGCGCTCCTGCCCGAGGTGGAACCGGGTCAGGTTGGCCGCTTCGGCGGGTTCCAACTCGGCGCGGCGCGCGAGCAGGGTCGCCGTACGGCGCAGGCTGTGCTGCTGAAGAATCTGCCAGAGCGCTTCGGCGTCTTGCGCGCCGACATTGGCCAGGAAGTAGGCGGCGGCGGCCCCCAGAAATCCCGCCCGCTTCAGCTTGGTGGGATCAATGTTGGCGGGCGAATCGAAATTGGTGTGGATGTAGCGGTCGGGCCAGTCGTTCAAGTAAATGGCGGGAATCCCAAAAGAGCTATCGGTATAGACCTGATGGTCGCTGCCCTCGGAGAACTCGGCGAATTCCGCCTGCCAGGCTTCCTTGCCGCCTTCGGGCGCGACGAGCGGATACAGCGCGCGGCTTCCGCCAGCGAAGGCGGCTGACTGCTGGTTGACGAACTCCCCGAAAGCCTCGGCGACGTCGTTAATGAACGAGGGCAGGCTGGCGGGCCCGCGCGTGACGTGGAAGATGGCCTTGGTCTCCGGCCCGCCCCCGACCATGTCCATGTGGACGACGGCCTTGAGGCGCGCGGCCAGTTCGGGCCGCGCATTGAGCAGCGTGACCGTGCCTTCAATCTCCGGCGGCCAGATAAAGCGCAGCGTGCGCGCCGGGGGAGGAATCTTGCCTTCGCGCACCAGCTTGGAGAGCGCGCGGGCTACTTCGAGAATGGTGACGCAACCGCTGGCGTTGTCGTTGGCGCCGGGCCGCTGGTGGTCGAGGTGACAACTGAAAGCGATTTCCTCCTGGCGCAATTGCGGGTCGGCGCCGGGAAGCGTGGCGGTGACGACGTCGTAAAAGCCGGGATGGCGGCCGGCGCGCACAATGGCGTGCAGGCGAATCCGTTCCCCGGCCGCCAGCCGCTGCTGGAAGGCGTGCGCCTGCTTGAGCGAAACCATGAAGGCGAAGGTGGGCGTGGCCGAAAAACTGTCCAGGTGCCCCCAGCGCACCAGGTTTTCGTTCTCGCCCCACCAGGCGGTGCGCTGGTTTTGCGCGTAGCTGACAATGCCGGCGGCGCCGTAACGCTCGACCCCGAGCCGCGCCACCGCGCCCGGTTGGGACGCGGCCAGCACGATTTTGCCGCGGACGTCCTTACCGGCGTAGTCGCTCTCCTGCGTGCCATTGCCCACGTCCACCAGGTCGGCGGTAACGTCGGCGCTCTCGCTGTCTTGCGCCAGCGTGATGGGCATCGCCTCCCAGCTCGCCAGGCGCAGGGCCGGAGTCCACGCGCCGCCGCTTTCCCGCAGCTCCCACAACTCGGCGAAGTCGGCGTCCCAGGCGGGGCGGGCCTTCTGCGTGCCGTAGAACGTCTTGCCGTCGGCGGGAAATTGCTCGATGCGCACGTCCGAGAAGCCGTAGCTCTTGAGCTCGCCGGCAATGTGCTCGGCGGCGGCGCGGAAGCCGCGCGAGCCGCGCATGCGGTGCTGCCGGGCCACAAATTCGAGGTTGCGCTTGGCTGTTTCGCCGGAAAGCTCGGCCGCCAGGGCCGCCACCACGGGCTCCGGCAGCAGCGGCGGCTTCTGGCCGCGGGCCGGCAGCGCCAGCAGCAGAAAACAGCCAAGAAAGACAACGCTCTTCTTCACGGTTCCCTCGTTGGCGTGGATTGGGCTCGTCCGGACGGCCCCCGATTTCGCCTTGCCCTTCAGCGATTCGCCGAGGCCCCGCCCGCGCGGATCTCTTGCAAGTCCGCGACCCCGGCGTCGGCGCGCTGCCAGATGCGGCGCAGGTCGGCGTAGGCATGTTCGGCAGCCTCGGCGTGTCCGGCCCGGGCGGCGGCGCGCGCCAGCCCCAGCAGAGCCAGCGCCCGTTTGGGGGCGCGGGTCAGCGCCAGCTCGAACTGCGTCTCAGCTTCCGCGGGCCGGTTCATCTCCAGGAGCATCTCGCCCAGCAGCTCGCGCGTAGGCTTGACTACGGCCGGAGGCCCGAAGTCGAAACTCATATTGTCTTCCGACGAGGCGGCAGCCTCAAGCGCCGCCACTGCTTCGTCCTTACTTCCCTCCGCGGCCAGCACGAGCGCCCCCAGCTCTTGCTCCATCACCTCGGCGGCCTTGAGCGCTCCTGACGACACCTGTGAGTACATGCTCATCGCGCTATGGTGTTGTGCTTTCTCGGTGGCGGCGCCCGCGCGAAGAGCTTTCAACTCGGAGAGGGCTTTCTTAGCTGCGTCGCGGTCGCCTCGTTTCACCGCAGCCAAGCCGAGCGCGAACAGGCTGCCGGCCGGGGCCGAAATTTCAGAGACTCCCTTGGTTTCAGCGGGTGCGGCCGCGATGTCGCTCGACCACTGCCGGGTTTCAACCACGTAGGCGGCGCGCATCGCCGCCAGATGCCAGCTCGTCCGCGGTGAACTTGTCTTCTGGCGGTCGGCTTCCATCCTTTCCAGCAGTTGACGCGCCTCGCGGTAGCGCCCCTCCTGTAAATAGGCGTACTCGAGCCAGTGCAGGGCGTGGTAGCTCGGGTCGCCGTGTTGCAGCGACGCCGCCCAGGACGCCTCATTGGCGGCGGCGACGTCGTCCCACATCCCCAGGGCCAGGAAGATGTGCGACGGCATGTGCTGGGCATGCGTGGCCGCCGGAGCAATCTTGGCGTAGACGCGCGCCACGCGGAGCCCCAGCGGCGCATGAACGGGATCGTCGTAGGAATGAATTAAGTAGTGGACGGCGCCCGGGTGCTGAGGATTTTTAGTGAACACCTCCTCGGCGATGGCGGCCGCCTGCATGTAGGTGGCGTAGTCACGCTCATGCACCGTGCCCAGCAGAGCCAGCGCCGAAAAGCTCGCGGCTTCGAGGTCATCCGGGTACTGCTCGGCCAGGCGCCGCATGGCGGCAGCGTAGGCACGGTCGCGCGCCAGCTTGTCGCCCTCACCGTAGAGAATTTCCAGCGCGCGTAGGTAACCTTTCTCGCGCTCCGTGGGAGCTTTGGCGAGCCGCGCCTCGGGCGTGGGACCCAAGCGCGCGAGCACGGCCCGCGCGGCCTCGAGGTCTTGCTCTTGCCAGATAGGGTGGTTATAGGTCATGGCCTCGCCCCAGTAGGCGAGGGCGAAGCCAGAGTCAAGTTTTGCGGCTGCTTGGAATTCTTGGCGGGCGTCCTCATATTCGAAACTGTGAAGGAAGAGCACGCCGCGAAGGAAGTGGGGTTGAGCGGCGGGCTGGCCTGAGGTGGGAAAGTCAATCCGTCCCAGGTCGCTGGTTTGCGCTGAAGCGAGGGTGGCCGCGAGAAGCAAGGCCGCGCTGGCGAAAAGCGCCTTGGTGGAGTTCGCCCGGGTCATCACTCGCTCCCTTCCCTACCCTGCACAAGAAATCGCGTGGGCCAAGTCTATACTACTTCTGCGCTATAATAGCGCGCCTTTCTCGGTCGCGTCTCACTTCGAATTTCAACGGAGGCCGCACACTATGAAACTCCGCCGCCAACTGTTTCTCTTCGTCCTTTGCCTGGTTCCCCTGCTGGCTCAGGGCCAAAGTACGCCCGTCATCCCGGAAAAAGTTTGGAAGGCGCTGGAGAACGAATTGTCGGGCGACATCGCCTTCGACCACCTGCGCTACCTGACCCTCTACCACTCCCCCAACGGCGGCACCGACGACTTCCGCCGCGAAGCCGAGTGGGTGGCGGAAAAGGCCCGCGCCATCGGGCTCGACGGCGTGCAAATCATCTGGATGAAAGCCAACGAGCCCGGCTGGAACCTGCGCAGCGGCGAGGCCTGGCTGCTGGAGCCGATCGAAATCAAGCTGGGGGACGTGCGCGAGACGCCGCTGCGCGTCGCCACCAACAGCCGCACCACCGACGTCACCGCCGAGCTGATAGATGTGGGCGCCGGCACCAGCGACGCCGACTACGAGGGCAAGGACGTGAAAGGAAAAGTGGTTCTCGCTTCGGGCTTCCCCGGCGGCGTGCAGGAGCAAGCGGTCTGGAAGCGGGGCGCGCTGGGCGTTATTACCTATGCCGGGCGCCGCGACTTCCTGCCCGACCAGCTCGCCTGGCTGGGAATTTCCCTGCGCTCGCGGGACGAGAAAAACGAGTCCGCCTTCGCCTGGATACTGACCCCGCGCGAGGGCGAGCGGCTGCGCGCCCGGCTGAAGGCCGCCAAAGAAGGCGAGAAGGCCGCGCCGCCGCGGGTGCGCGTCACGATTACAGCCGATTTCGGCGAGCAGGTGCAGGGCATCGTCGAAGGCTGGATCCGCGGCACCGAAATCCACGACCAGGCCATCATCCTAACCGCGCATTTGCAGGAAGAAAAGACTTCGGCCAACGACGACCGCTCCGGCTGCGCCAACCTGCTCGAGATCGCGCGCGCCCTGAACACCCTGATCGCCGGCGGAAAACTCGAGCGCCCGCGCCGCGACATCCGCTTCTGGTGGGTGAACGAAATCAGCGGCCC
>CAYTXK010000111.1:6555-7238 GCA_964441645.1 uncultured Acidobacteriota bacterium | reverse complement strand
TTCTTGTTGACCCCGTCGTAGTTGCAGGTGATGGTCCCGGCGCCGATGTTGGTGTCGCGCCCCACCGTCGCGTCGCCCACGTAGGTCAGGTGCTGGGCCTTGGTGCCTTCGCCGATCACCGATTTCTTGACCTCGACGTAGTTGCCGATGCGTGCCCCGCGGCGGATGTCGGCCCCGTCGCGCAGGTGCGCAAACGGCCCTACGCTCACCCCGGCGCCCACGCGGCTGTTCAGCACCAGCGAGTGCGTTCGGATGACCACGTCGTCGGCCAGCGTGGCGTTCTCAAGAATCGAAAACGCCCCGATGCGGCAGCGCCGCCCCAGGCGCGTCCGCCCGCGCAGCTCGACCCCCGGCTCAATAATCGTGTCCGTCCCCGCGCTCACGTCCGGATCAATGACCAGCGTATCGGGCTGATAAAGCGTCACCCCCGCCGCCATCAGCTCCTCCGCTTTGCGCCGCCGCAGCAGCCCGTCCACGCGCGCCAGCTCAGCCGGCGTGTTCACCCCGAGAATCTCGTCCGGGTCCGGAGCCACGAAAGCCGTTACGCCTTCCCCGGCACGCCGCAGCAGCGCGATCACGTCGGTCAGGTAGTACTCCCGGTGCGGATTATTCCGGCCCAGTTGCCCCAAAATCGCCGCCAGCTTGGCGCGCTCGAAGCAGTACATCCCCGAGTTGACCTCGTT
>CAYTXK010000111.1:0-6521 GCA_964441645.1 uncultured Acidobacteriota bacterium | reverse complement strand
CCGTGACGCTGCGCACGATGCGCCCGTAGCCCTGCGGGTTCGCAAGCTGAGCCGTGAGCACCGTGGCGGCGCTCGCCGTATTGACATGCCATTTCAATAGCGCCCGCAGCGTTTCTGTGCGCACCAGCGGCGCATCGCCCGGCAAAACCAGCAGCCGCCCGGCGCGTCTCGGCAAGGCTTTGAGAGCCTGGGCCACAGCATGTCCGGTGCCCAGTTGCGGTTTTTGTAGAACGGCCCGCGCGCCCCACGGCTCCACCACGCCGCGGACCGCCTCGGCCCGATTGCCCACCACCACCCACACACCTGCGGACCCTTTTCCGCGCCCCAGGGGCGCAACGGTGCGCAGCACATGAACAACGAGGGGAAGCCCACCGGCTTGGTGGAGCACTTTCGGCCTTTCGGATTTCAGCCGCGTGCCTTTGCCGGCAGCGAGGATGATGATGGCCAGATCAGCGGGCATAAGCGAGCGGCGCGCGGCTCACGCCTGGCTATCAAAACACAGACCTGCCAAAGAAAACAAACCCTTTCACCGGCGCTTGCGCGGATGGCGCCGCTGCAAGTATTCCTCAATCTCCTGCTCGCCCAGGCGCAGGTGGGGGTCAACAATCGTTTGGGGCGTTTCTCCTTCCAGCTTCTGCTTCAAGCGCGCAAAACAGATGTCCGGACCGTCTTGGAATTTCAAGGAGGTCGAGCGAAACGCCCCTAATTGAATCTTGATCGTAAATTCGCGGGTTTCTTTGAGGGCCTCGAATACGCGAAACGAGTAGGAGCGGGACGTGGTGGCCACCGCGAACCCCACATACTGGATGTTCATGCCCGGCATCCTTATCTTGATGCCTGCAGTATGCGCTCTTTGGCCGCGAAAAGCCACAGGTTATCCGCCGGGCGGGGCACAAAAAAGGGCTGGACGCTGGCCACGGCTTGTGCTAGGATAACTCTGCGTTTGTCGCTCTTGTAACACCTTTTGAGTTGCACTCAAAGGCTGCGAGAACCAATCGCAGCCTTTCGTGTTTTCAGCGGGCTTGCGAGAGAACAGATAGCACCAAAACAAGGAGCAACACAGAACGTGACTGACAATAACACTCGAGAACAAGGCACCGTGAAGTGGTTCAACGCCAGCAAGGGCTTCGGGTTCATCACCCGCCCGGCGGGCGAGGACGTCTTCGTCCACTTTTCCGCCATCCAGGGAGACGGCTACCGCAATCTCCAGGAAGGCGCGGCAGTGGAATTCGAAGTGGTCAAAGGCCCCAAGGGCTTTCAAGCCGCTAACGTTGTGCAACTCTAGTAGCTAGTTGCAAGAGCCGGGCGGTCCCGCCCGGCTCACCTTTTTTCTGACGTGGGAATCAGCCCGGCACGAGGTCGAGCATGACGAAAAGTCACCAGACCTTTCGCAAGCGCCAACGAGAGCGCGCCGTGCGCGATAAGGCCCAGCGGAAACGCGAGCGCCGCGAGCAACGAAAAATTGAAAAGAAAGATTTCCCCTTTGGTGATTCGGATCCTTTCGCCGTCGACCTGGCGCCGACGGAAGCGGACTTGCCCCCCGAGTACGAGACCGAAAGCGACACCCTACCTCCCACCGACAACTAGGTTTCCTTTCTTTCAGTTTGACTTACCCCCGTTTTTCAGCGAGAATAGTTTCTTAGGCTAGTTACCACCACAGAGTCCCGGCCCCTTATGGACTGCCCCCGCTGTAAGACCGGCAATATGCCGGAAGCCAGCCACTGCGTCCATTGCCAAGCCCCGCTGCGTTCGGAAGCCACCCTTTCCGGCGCGCCGCCTCTCTCCTCCGGCTCACGCAGCATAGGAGTTTTCGGCCTGCCCTCCGCCCTCCAGCCCGGCAACCTCCTCAGCAACCGCTATGAAATCCTCGAACTCCTCGGCGCCGGGGGGATGGGCACGGTCTACAAGGCCCGCGACCGCGAACTCGACCGCGTCATCGCCCTCAAGCTCATTCGCCCCGAACTCGCCTCCGACCCCGAAATCCTCCAGCGCTTCAAGCAGGAACTCATCCTGGCCCGCCAGGTCACCCACAAAAACGTCAACCGCATCTTCGACCTCGGCGACGCTGAGGGAATGAAGTTTCTTACCATGGAGTTTGTCGACGGCCACGACCTCAAGGCGCTCATCCGCCAGCGCGGCAAGTTCTCGCCGGACGAAGCTGCCGAAATCATCCGCCAATCCTGCCGCGCTCTCTTTGCCGCCCACTCCGAAGGCGTGGTCCATCGCGACCTCAAGCCCCACAACATCATGGTGGACAAAGCGGGCAAGGTCTCCGTCATGGACTTCGGCCTGGCCACCTCCCTGGAAACCACCGGAATGACACGCAGCGGCGCCCTGCTCGGCACTCCCGAGTACATGTCTCCCGAGCAAGCCAAAGGCGAGTCGGCCGATCACCGCTCCGACGTGTTTTCCCTGGGCATCATTTTTTATGAGTTGCTCACCGGCAATTCTCCCTATCGCGCCGACACCGCCTACGGCACCCTCCTCAAGCGCACTCAGGAGCGGCCGCCGCCGCCCACCCAAATGGCGCCCGACACTCCTCGCTACATGAGCGACGTCGTCCTCAAGTGCCTGCAGATCGACCCGCAGGATCGCTACCAGACCGCGCTGGAAGTTCTTCGCGACCTCGATACCCGCTCCAGCCCCCGCGCCCCCTCGCTGGTAACTACCGTTCCTGCCAGATTCCGCGCCAGCGTACAAGCGCACCGGCGGGCCGCTATGGCAATAGGCGCCGTGCTTGCCGTGGCCCTGACGGCCACCATTTTCTTCGCCGCTCGCTCGGTCTGGCGCGGCCGGTCGGCCGCCCAGGGGCCGGTCGTCTCGCTGGCCATCCTGCCTTTCCAGAATGCCTCCGGCGATGCTGAACTCGACTGGCTGAGCACGGGGCTGGCCGACATGCTCTCGACCGATGTCGGCCAATCCAAAGACCTGCGGGCGGTTCCCCCCGACCGCTTGAACCAGATTTTGAAAGATCTGCGATTCTCCCCTGCCTCCAGCCTGGACGCGGCCACCCTTAAGCGAGTAGCGGAATTCAGCAACGCCGATGTGCTGGTCTCGGGAAAGTATCTCAAGCTGGGCAGCCAGATTCGCATTGACGCCAGCCTGCAGGACTTGAAGCGAGGCCAAGTCGTCCCCTTGAAAGCCGAGGCGTCCAGTGACTCCCAGTTGTTGGAGGCCGTAAGCGCCCTGGCCAAATCTATCCGCGACAACCTGGCCGTTTCCGCCGACGTCCGTGAAAAAGCGCGCGCTACTTCCTTTCGGCCTTCCACCTCCTCTTTCGAGGCCCTCCGCTATTACAACGAAGGCGCCGCCCTGGCTCGCGGAGGCAAGCACCTCGAAGCGGTAAAGAAATTCGAGTCTTCCATCCAGGCAGACTCTCAATTCGCGCTCGCCTATGCCAAGTTGGCTCAAACCTATGCCGCCCTGGGCTATGGCGAGCAGGCACAACGCTACGCCCGGCAGGCCCTGGATCTCAGTGAAACCCTGCCCCCCCCAGAAAGGGACTTGATCCAGGCCCAGCACGCCCGCATCGTGAACGACCTCGATAAAGCCATCGAGGCCTATGAGCACCTGGTGCAGGCTCGGCCGGCCGATTCCCAACTCCTCTTCGAACTCGCTGGGCTCTATGAAGCCAAGGGCTCGTCGGACAAGGCCCGCCAATATTACGCCAAGGTCTTGGCCGCCGACCCCAAGCATCTCGAGGCTATGTTTGCCGCCGCCCGGGTCGAACATCAGAGCCGCCGTTATCAGAATTCACTCGACTACCAGAACCGCGCCCTCAGCCTGGCCATTCAACTGGATAACCAGGAAGCAAAAGCCAGGATCCTTCACAGCATCGGCAGCAACTACAAGCGCCTCCAGAAGTTTGAAGAGGCCCTTCGCTATTATCAAGAATCGCTAGCCCTCAAAGAACAAATTGCCGACAAAGGCGGGGAGGCGGCTACGCTCGACGAAATGGCCCAGGTCTATGACCTGCTCGGCAAGACCGAAGCCGCCAAAGAAAACTACTTCAAGGCGATCAAAATCGAGCGTGAAATCGGCGACACCAAAGGCCTGGCCGACAGCTTGCTCAACCTGGGAGACTTTTACAATGCTCGCGGGCAGTTCGACCAAGCCCTGGAGTCGGCCAAGCAGGCCCTGCAGTTGTACACCGAGCTGGGCGATGAAAAACTCCAGGCGCTTTGCGCCAGCAACATCGGAGTCTATTACGTCGCCAAGGGGCAGTTAAGCGACGCCCTCACCTACTATCAACGCGCCCTTCAGCTCCGAGAGAAATGGAAAATCCCCGGCGAAATGGCGGAAACCCTTTACAACCTCGCCGACGCCTATGCGCAGAGCGCCCGCTACGACGAAGCGCTGGCCCACTACCTCCGCGCCCTGGAGCTCTGGCGCAGCACCGACACTAAGGAGGGTGTCGCCGTCGCCTCCAACGGCATGGGAGTGCTTTTCGCCTATCAGGGGCGCTTTGGAGCCGCCCTGAGCGCCCAGCAAGAGGCCCTCAAGACAATGCGCGAGCTGCAACAGCGCAGCTTCTGGCTGGGAGAAATCCTTGCCGCCTACGGCAACGCTCTCAGCCTGGTCGGTCGCAGCCAGGAGGCCGAGAAAACCCTCCAGGAGGCCCTGGCCGTTGCCCGGGAGCTTCAGAACGACGCTCAGGTCGCCAAGGTCCTAAACTATCAGGGCGACCTCGCTTTCGACCGGGGAGACTTCAACGCGGCCCGCGCCCTCTACAAGCAGGCCTTGCAAGCAGCCTCGGGCACCCAGGACCGCCAGGTGATCATGCTCTCACAACTCAACCTGGCTAAAGTGGCCGTGCAGGAGGGCGGCGGGCAGGCAGCGCTCGCTTCCTTGAAGACCCTGGCCCGGGAAGCCGGTACGTTGGGCTTGAAGTATTTCTCCACTGAGTGCTCGTTGCGCTCCGGCGAGGCGCTGCTGGCGGCGAAGAACTATCGGCAGGCCGAAGGGGAACTGCAGGCCGCGCTTCGCGCCAGCGAAAATCTCGGCTTGAGCGCCCACCAGGCCCGTGCCCACTTTCTGCTCGGAAAAGTCTTGGCCCTCACCGGCAGGCAAGACGACGCCGCTCGCCACTCCCGCAAAGCGCGTCAACTCCTGGAAGAGATGGTGAAAGAGGCCGGGAGCGATACTCTGCTGCAGCGCAAGGACTTCAAGCCCATCCACGCCGAAACGGCGCGTCTCACCCCGAGCTCGTCGCCCTAGCACTATCCTCTGCTGCGCCAGCAAACCGAAAGGCGCTCTATCGCTACGGCGTGGGCACCCGTACGAACGCCGTCAGTATGGTCGTGTTGCTGCTCAAGAAGATGAAGCTGACGTTGTACAGGCCCGGTTCGGTAGGCGTCGTCCAGTTGAATCGGTAATGTGGATCGGCAAAATCCATGACCGGAGGAGGCGTTGACTCGCCCGGAAACGGCAAGGGCAGTACCACCTGGAAGCTTGGGTCAATCCGGTAAATCGAAACCAGAATCTGTGCGTCCGTGATCGGGTCGCAGGGATCGAGACTTGTCCCGTGGCACAGCAGCACTTTCAGGGGCAGGTTCGATCCCCCGTTGACCACGAGCGGATTGGTTAGGCTGGTGTTGTTGCCCAAAGGGTCCAGGATGGTGGCCACGCCTTGGGCGCCGGCCGGTATAGCCAGACTAGCCGCGAAGAAAGTGGAGTTTCTGGTCGTGGTCGTCGAATATCCCCCGTCGGGCCCAATAGAGGTTGGCGCGAAGGGGAAATAACCGTTCAAGCTGCACTCGCAGAAACCGGAGTCGCAAACGCAGAGCCGGGGGTTTATGCCCAGCGGATTGTCGCTGGCGTAAAAAATCCTTACCTCAAACGGAGGCGAACACGTGCTGGAGGTCCATTCGAATCTCGGGCACTTGTTGGAACCCGTGCGCTTGATGCAGCTTCCGGAAACCTCCGGGGCCATGAGGCTTTTCAGGGTGTTCGGGCTGACGTGACACACTCCGACCGTCGCCTGTCCCGTGCAGGCAGGAGCGATTATCTTGAAGGCCACGTTGTTGGAGAACGGGAATAGGGCTTGCCCGTTGGTAAAATTAACTGTGAGCTGCTCGTCAGGGTTGTTACATTGCTGCGCTCCGGCCTGAGCCAACGGCAACAGCAGGACTAGTGCTAGGAATACAAGAACTTTTCTGGCGGCCCATGTTTTCATTAGTAATCTCCTGTAGAAAACTAATCTCCTATAGAAAAGCTATAAACCTATCGTGCTAGGTTGTCAAGAGGAAAGCCTGCCTGGGCTCTTATGCAGAGCTTGCTGTATGTGAGAGGCTAATTCAGAGGCCGTGAAGGGTTTTTGCAGGAAGGGAATCCCATTCTCGGGAAAGGGGTTGGTTTCTCCCGACATGAACACCACGCTGGTGTTCGGACGCCCGGAGATTATCTGCGCGGCCAATTCCCTGCCATTCATATCGGGCATCTTCATATCAGCGAGTAATAGTTTGATTGGCCCGGCGCACGCACGCGATACCAGGAGGGCTTCGAAGGCGTTCTTAGCTTCC
>CAYTXK010000110.1:0-7322 GCA_964441645.1 uncultured Acidobacteriota bacterium | reverse complement strand
CGATGACGTGCTTGTAGCGGTGCTGGGGGCGCTCGAAGAGGCGCTGGAACGACGGCAGGCGCACGTCCACGCTGACTTCTTCGCTGAGGCGGTGCAGGGAATCGCTGGCGATAACCGTCCGGCCGGAGAGCGGGTCGGTCGCCAGGTGGGCGCTGTAGCGCGTGGCGCGCAAGCCGAAGGTAGGGGTCAGCCCGAGGTAGCGCCCCAGCCACAGGGGGAAGCTGACCCGCGGGCTTACGCTGTACCGCGACACCAGCCGGTGCGACTGGAAGGTGGGCTCGTCGCGGCGCATTCCCTCGGCGCGGGAGTCAAAGCTGAAATAAAGCGGAGTCGCCCCCAGCCAGTCGAGGCGGCGCGGGCGCGTGCCGAACTCCACCCCGGGCGCCGCCAGCACCGTCACCGAGGTCGAGGGGTCGGCCTGGAAAAAGTTCTGGTATCGCCCGAAGTAGGCGTTGAAAAAGAAACTGCCCGGGTTGTTGCTGAGGAAAGCGTGGGCTCGCACTTCCGATTCCACCGCTTCGTTGAAGCTGGAGGCGAAGCCCAGCCGGAATCGGAACGAGCTCAGATAGTTGGCGTCCACCACTCCGCGAAAGCCGAGCGGCAGCTCGCTGGTCACCAGCAGCCGGGCCTGGTGGCCGCTCTGGTTCACGCCCACGCCGCGGCGCCGCTGCAGCGTGTCGGCCAGCTTGGAGGCTTCCGCCCCGAAGTAGTTGAAGGTGATCTTGGTGCGCTGGCTCGGCAGGGCGCGCAAGTCCCCGCGCTGCGTCCACCCGCCCTGGTTAAAAAACTCCCCGCCCACCGTCAGGTCGGCGTGCGGATTGATGGCCCAGAAAAAGGCCCCGCCGAGGTTCGTCCCACGTAACGAGTCGTTCCCAAACGTCGGCCAGAGAAAGCCCGACTGCCGCGGCTCCTCGGCGATGGAAAAGCCCGCCAGCGGCGAGTAGAGGATGGGTATGCCCCCCAGCAGGAAGCTCGAGTGGTACAGCATCACATTTTGCCCGGGGCGGATGCGCGCCCGCGCGGCCTTCAGGCGCCACTTCGGGCGTCCCGGCCGGCAGTTGGTGACCCAACCCTTGCGGATGAGGTAGCTGCCGTCGCTGCGCCGCTCCACGCTCTGCGCTTCGAAGTAGAAGGGGTTGGTGGTGACCAGATAGTTGTCATTTTGCCGCGGCG
Source organism: uncultured Acidobacteriota bacterium (assembly GCA_964441645.1). Lineage (GTDB taxonomy): Bacteria > Acidobacteriota > Terriglobia > Acidiferrales > 2-02-FULL-67-57 > CAYTXK01. Next base: position 6,149 of record CAYTXK010000110.1, on the reverse strand, counting down.
GCACGCCGACGGTTCCCGAAACCCGCTGGAACGTCCCTTCATGGGTTCGCAGGTTGTAGCGCCCTTCGGCCGCTTCCACGCGGTCATCGCCCCGTTCGAAAACCACCTGCCCGCGCGCCTCCACGAGGCGTGTCTCTTCGTCATAGGTAATTTCATCCGCCGTCAGCCGCACCCCGCGGGTGCGCACCTCCACGTGGCCCCGCAGCAGGAAGACGGTGCCGGTTTTCTGCTGGGAATCCGCTAGGATCTCCACCACATCGCCGCCGGGCGGCTGCGCCCCCAGGCCGGCTGCGAAAAGGAGAAGCAACGCCGCCGTAGAGAGAGGAGCGAAGGCGGAACCCTTGCTCATCGGAAGGTTGGTCGCGGGTGCGCGCACATCCGGCAAAGAAGCGCCAACGTAGCACGCTCGTGCGCGGTGCGGCAAGCACAAACGCGGGTGAATTCGGACGGTTGAGACTAGCTAGAGGCGTTGCCAGCCTGTCCCCTCGTGGCCAAAGTGAAATGAGCCAGGATGCAAGAGTTCGGCGAGAATCTCCAGCGATTCCAGCAGCCGCGGCCCTGGCCGGTTGAAATATGAATTGCCGTCGAGCAGATACACCTGCTGGTCTCGAACCGCTTTGACCTCCCGCCACCCCGGTTTTCGTGCCAACGCTGGAAGCTCTTGCCGGCACCGCTGGATGTCAAAGCCGCAAGGGAGAATGAGCAACACATCGGGGTTGCTCTCCCCCAACTCCTCCCACGACATCCAGGGCGAATGCTGGCCCGCTTCGCCAAACAGATTGATCCCGCCGGCCAGTGCCACCAGCTCGGGCATCCAATTCCCCGCAGCCATCAGCGGTTCAATCCATTCCAGGCAAGCTACTCGCGGACGGGCGTCGAGAGTCTTGCTCCTGTCGGCAATCGCCTGCATCCGGCTTTGCAGGCTCCCAATCAGTTGCCGGCCCCGCTCCTGAACTTCGAGGGCGTCCGCCACCCGTTGAATATCCGCCCACACGTCCGCCAGGGCGTTGGGGTGGAGTGAAACGATGGTGGGTTTCGACTCCACCAGTTCTCGCACCGCCTGCTCGACGTCCTTCAAACTGACCGCGCACACTTCACACTGCGTCTGGGTAACGATATGCGTCGGCCGCAACTCCCGGAGCAGCTCGGCATCTACCTGATAAACGCTCAAGGCCTCCTGCAGGATGGCTTTTACTCTCTGGTCAATTTCGCGGCTCGTCCCCTGAGTGGCGAACTTGGGCCGCGTGCAAACCGGCAGGCGTCGCACCTCGGGCGGAAAGTCGCATTCATGGGATCGGCCGACCAGGTGCCCCCCCAGCCCCAGCGCGCACACAATTTCCGTGCTACTAGCAATGAGAGATACAATCCGAGCGCTTGGTCCTTGTTGCATGGTTAAGAGGCTGTTCCTTTCAGAAGTTAACCTGCGCCCCGGCGCGCACGCTGAACTTCAGCGCCGGGAAGCCCAACACCTCCATGTACTCGCGGTCGAGCAGGTTCTCGATGATTCCGAAGTAGCTGATGTGGTCGGAAAAACGGTAGCTGCCCGAAACGTCCCAGCGGGTGTACCCCTTGTTCGAGGTGAGGCCGAGCAGCGCGAAGTCGCTGTCCGTGCGCCGGCCCACAAAAAGCGTCGTCGAGGCTAGACGCAGGCGCCGCCAGTCCCAGAAGAGCTGCACCACGCCGGAGTGTTTCGGCCGGCGAAACAGCCGGTTGCCTTCCTCGAACACCGGGTCGAAAACCGTTCCGCTTTCGGTGACACGCGAGTCAAGAAAGGTATAACTGCCTCGCCCGCGCAGGCCCGCGCCCGGCGCCAGCTCGAACACTACTTCGGCGCCCGCCGCTTTCGTCCGCCCGATGTTGAAGTAAGTGCCGGCGAAGGGAACGAAGCTCGTGATCTCAAACGCGATGAGATCGCGGAAGCGGTTGTCGAACCAGTTGAATTCCAGCTTACCGCGCTCTGACCAGAAGCGCTGCTCGACCCCCGCGTCGACGCTGCGCGCCTGCTCCGGCCGCAGCGCCGGGTTGCCGAAGGCGAAGGGGCCGGGGCAAAACGACTCGCACAGGCTCGGCTCTTTAATCCCCAGGCCGAGATTGAACTTGAGTTTCGTCGGCCCCAGCGCCCCCCCGCGCTGGCGCAGGTAGTACGCCGCCGAGAGCCGCGGCACGGCTTTGGTGCCGAAGCTGTTGTTGTCTTCAAAGCGCACCCCGCTGGTCAGGTAGAGCCGTCCCCAGAGAAGCTGGTGCTGGAGCACCCAGCCCCGGTTGTCGCGCTGCGCATTTACTTCGCCGCCGGGGAAAAGTCGGTCGCCCAGGAACCCCTGCTCGCGCTCCCACTCGAAAGCAAACGTTAGGATGTGCAGGGCGGCCCCTTGCGTCACGCGGCCCGCCCGCCAGTCGCTTTGGTAGCCGAATTGATGCCGGCGGGTGTGGTTGAGGAAATCGAAGGGAAAGTCAAAGAAAGGGAAAGGCGCCGTCAGCCCGTCAAAACTCGGCGTGAAGGGAGGATCGATGTTCAGGTTCCTCGAAAGCTGCCGCGATTGCGTAAATCCATAACGCACTCGCTGCTCCCAGGAGCTTGTGGTCTGATTGTTCAGCGTGAAGCCCGCCACAGCGTCGCGTCGGCGAAGAAAAGAGTCGAGGTCGGGGCGTCCGAAGGCCGTCTGGCCGGGTGTTCCCGTGCGGCCCAACTCGCCCCGCCCGATGAGCCGCAGTGTGGTGCGCTCGCCGAGCCGCAGTCCGAAGTTGGTAGAGAGCGACGTGTTATGGAAGGCGTTATTCGGCTCCTGGTTGTCGGTGGAGAACCGCGCCCAGTGCAGGGCATAGTCGAAAATGCCGGCCGCGCCGCTCAGGCCCGCTCGCGCCCGCCAGGTGTCGTGGTTGCCGCCCTCGCCGCCGAAGGAGAAATGGGGCCGGCGGGTTTCTGACTGGCCGCGCCGCGTCATAATTTGGACGACGCTGGCCATGGCATCGGAGCCGAAGAGCGCCGACTGCGGCCCCCGCACCACTTCCACGCGTTCCAGGTTTTCCGCCATCAGGTTGGTGAAGTCAAAAAAGCCTCCCGGCTCGTTGAGGCTGACCCCGTCGAGAAAAACCTTGTTGTAATCGCTCTCGCCACCCCGAACGAAAAACGAAGTGGTGGTTCCCACTCCACCCGAGCGCACCACCGCCGTGCCGGCCACGCCCCGCAGCGCGTCGCTGAGCGGCAGCGTTTTGAGAGTCTCTAGCTCTTGGCCCGTAAGGACGGTGGTGCTGGCCCCCAGTTGGCTCGTAGGGGCTTCGGTGCGCGTGGCGGTCACCACCACCTCTTCGCGAACCGGCGCTACCGGCAATACGATCTCCAGAGCGGCTCCCGGCTGGGCGGTCTGGGAAACCGTCTCGAAGCCCACCAGCGCCGCCGTAACTGTGTAACTCGTTTCCGTGAGGCCATCAAAACGGAACTGGCCGCGGCCGTCGGTCAGCGCGCGCCCCACCTCCGTCCCCGCGGCCTTCACCAGGCGCACCTCTGCCCGCGGCAGAGGGTTGCGGTTGGGGTCGAGTACGGTGCCGGCCAGCGTGCCGGAGGCAACCTGAGAATGTGCGGAAAGCAGCGACAATCCGAAAAAGCTGATCAGGAAACCAGCTCGAATCCAGCCTGTGGTCATGGCGTTTTCCTCCTCCCCTGCGAAGGGGTAACGCGATTTGGCTCGGACCGGTCTCCTGGCTTGATGGCACTCGAGCAGCGGCGCCTTCCCACCCGTACGGGCAGTGACGTTCGCCTGTGTGTTTCGCCATCTTACAGTCGCGCGACGGCTCAGGTTTCTCACCTGATTCCCGTGCGTCCGAACCGTGTCTTACAGAGTTCCTCTTTCTTTCTGAAACACTTCCGTTTCCATCCGTTCCTTCTGTTATTTCTTTCTGTTATTCCCTTTTTGTCGCCTCACCTCCTTCCGTTCCTGCTTCCGCCGCGCGCAGCACCACGCGCGGGCGGCCGCTTTCCGGGTGCAGGAACACATCGAGCTCGGTTTCAAAAACCTGCTCCAGTAATTCGCGCTCAAAGACCTCCTCGGGCGGGCCCAGGCGGACCGGATGCCCCTGGTGCAGCAGCAGCACCGTATCGGCGAATTCGGCGGCTAGGTTCAGCTCGTGGCTCACCAGGATGACGGCGTAGCCCTCGCGCCGCGCCAGGGTTTGCACCAGGCGCAGCAGCTCTACTTGGAAGCCGATGTCCAGGTGCAGGGTGGGCTCATCGAGCAGCAGCAGCTCCGGTTCCTGCGCCAGGGCGCGCGCCAGAATCACCCGCTGCTTTTCGCCTCCGGAAAGTTCCTGCACAAAACGGTCCACTAGGTGCGCGGCCTGGGTGCGCACCAACGCTCGCCGCGCCACGTCCAGGTCGGCCTCGCTTTCAAATTGCAGCAAACCCATGCGGGCGTGCCGCCCCTGCAAGACAAACGGCAGCACGCGCAAAGGAAAGTGCAGCGGGCTCTCTTGCTGGACGACGGCGATGCGCCGCGCGCGCTCGCGCAGACTGAGCGAGCCCACCGGCCGCCCGTCGAGCAGCACCGCGCCGGCCTCCACCGGCAGCAGCCCCGCCAGCAGCTTCAGCAGCGTGGATTTCCCCGAGGCGTTGGGGCCGATCACCGCCAGCAGCTCGCCGCGGTGCAGCGAGAAATCAATCGGTTGCAAACGGAAATGCGGATAGTTGTACGCCAGGTGGCGCACTTCGAGACAAACCGGCAGCCGCGCCTCAACGTTCATGATTCTTCTCCCGCCGCCGCCGCGCCGCGCTCGCCCAGCCGGAACCGCAGCAGATAGATGAAGACCGGCGCGCCCACCACCGCCGTTACCGCTCCCACCGGCAGCTCGGTCGGCGCCGCTACCGTGCGCGCCAGCGTGTCCGCCGCCACCAGCACTCCGGCGCCCGCCAGCGCCGAGGCCGGGATGAGCAGGCGGTAGTCGCTGCCAAAGAGCAGCCGCACCAGATGCGGCACCAGCAACCCCAGGTAGCCAATGGCGCCGCTCACGGAAACCGCCAGGCCGGTGGCCAGCGAGGCCGCGAGATAGGTCACGATCTTCGTCGTGCGCACATCCACGCCCAAGGATTCGGCTTCCGTCTCGCCCGCCAGCAGAAGATTCAGGTCGCCGGCAAAGAAATACACGGTGGCCAGAGGAACGAGTGTGCCCGCCGCCAGCCAGGCCAAGCCGAAGGGGCTGGGGCTGCTCAGGTCGCCCATCAACCAGAAGATGGCGCCGCGGAAATCGCGCGCCGAAAGAAAATGCAGCAGAAAGATGACTATGGCCGAAAGAAAGGAAGCCATCACCACGCCCGCCAGCAGCAGAGTGTAGGGCGCGAGCTGCCCGCCGCGCTGCCCGAGAAAATACACTACGCCTGTCGTGAGCGTCGCCCCGAGAAAGGCCGCCAATGGCGGCGCCACCGCCAGCCGCCCGGCGAAGCTCAAGGCCAGAATCGTACCCAGCACCGCGCCGCTCGAAACGCCCAGCACGTAGGGGTCGGCCAGCGGGTTGCGCAGCAGAGCCTGGTAGCTGGCCCCGGCCACGCTCAGCGCGGCGCCCACAATCATGGCCAGCAGCAGCCGCGGCAGGCGGACGTCAAACAGGATCAAGCGGTGTTCCACACTCAGGCTGCTGGGGGAAAAAGTCAGCGTCTCCCACAGCGCCGCAAATACTTTTCCCACCGGGATGGACGCCCCGCCCAGCGCCAGGGCGATGAAGCTCAGGGCCAGCAGCACCCCCAGCAGCAGCAGGCAGACGCGGGCCACCTCGCGCCGGGTGAGCACCGTGGCGGTCATCGAGCGGCCTCCAGCGGCGAGAACGCCTCGGGATGCAGGGTGCGCGCCAGGCTCTCGATGGCCTCGACGATGCGCGGTCCCGGACGCATCACCGACTCGTCCAGCCAGACAATGTGGTGCTGCTCGACCGCCCGCAACCGGCTCCACGGGGCTCGCGTCACGAGCTCGGCTAGGCGCGCCTCGAGGCTCGGCGTGCGCGGCAGGACGAGATAATCCGGGTCGCGTTCAATCATTACTTCGAGACTCAGCCGCGGCCAGTCTTCCGCAATGTCAGCCGTCACCGAATCCGCGCCGGCGCGCTGCAGAATGTCGTTGAGAAAGGTATCGCCGCCGGCGGTCAGCAGCGGCTCGAGCCAGATAATG
>CAYTXK010000109.1:0-7348 GCA_964441645.1 uncultured Acidobacteriota bacterium | reverse complement strand
AATCAGCAAATCGGCCCGACTCAATTTCAGAATGAAGCTCGGCTTGGCTTCGACGAAGTGCGGGTCCTGGTAGCCGCGGGCAATGGACTCCACCTCCACACGGTCCCCGCCCACTTCCCGCGCCAGCGCCGCCAAATCCTCTGTGGTAGTGATGATCTTCAGCTTTCCGCCGGCGTAGGCAGGCGAGGCTCCGAGCAACCCCAGAAGCGCGCACTCCAGTGTCCAGGTCAGTAGTTTTTTCGTCATATTTCTCCCCCTTAGAATGGATGCGCGCCGTGCGCCCCGATAATGAACAGGAACTGGAACAACAGCTCATTGGCGGTCATCCCTTCAGCGTAGCGGGTGCGGCGAAACTGCCCGCGGATCTGACTGAACTCGCTCGGCCAGTAGGTGAGCAGAACAGAGCCGCCGCTGTCGTGCTCGGAGGGGTCCGCCGCGCGCTCCGACCAGTCGTAGCGGCCCCCCAGGAACCAGCGCCGCCCGAACTGGTAGTCGAGCGAGGCAAAGGTGCCGAAGGCGTGCGCCGGACCGAAGAGTTCATCCCGGCGGCTCCAGGTCATCTCGGTGCGGGCGATGAAGCTGCGGTAGATGGCGCGCCGCAGCGGCTTCCAGCGCAGTGTGGCGTCGAGCCCGAAGAGCCGCGTGACGAAGTCGCTACCCAGGTCGTTGTGTCCGCGCGCGTAGGAGCCCCCGACTTCAATGTTGGTCTGCTCCGTCAGGTCGTAGTAGCTCTTGAGGTGCCCCACCGCGGCCACGTCCTTGCGGTCGTTGGCCTGGAAGAGGTCGCCCGAGTCGCCGCGGTAAAGCTGCGCCGTGGCTTCGAGGAACAATCCCCCCGGGGCGGGCAGCAGCCGGCTGATGGAAAGGCCGGCATCGGTCAGCCCTTCTTCGCCCGCCACCAGGTTGTCGGTCATCAAGGGTCGGTCAATCCACGGAAGGTTGTGAGAATGCAGGGTGTTGACCTTGCCGAAGGGGGAACGCATCTTCCCCACCTTCCCCAGCAGACCGCCCGGCAGCGCCGGAAAGGTCAGGTAGCCTTCTTCCAGCTCCACCCCTTCTTCGCCGAAGGCGATGAAGAAATCGGCGCGGGCGTACGGGTCAACCACGGCCAGGAAGGAGACTTCGCTTTCGGCCATAGAAAGCGAAGGGAAGGGATTCACGCTATTGCGGCCCGCGGCGCCGATGAAATTGCCGATGACCCCGATATCCGGGTTGAAGACTTTCGAGAGCGCGCTGCCCCCTCCACCGTACACGGGCAGAGTGCCGCTGGGTGCGCCCGGGGCCCCGGGCGGTGCGGCAGCAGTTGCGACCCCCGGCGGCTGGGCGGGCGTTGGCGCGCCTAAGGGGGCTGGGGCGCTTTTCAGCCCCGCCAGCTCCGCCTCGAGTTGCTGCACCCGCTCCTCCAGCGCCTTGAGGCGCGCTAGCAGGTCATCCGCTGGCTGGTCTTCCGCCGAGACGCCGACTGCTGAAAGCAACAGCAAAGACAGGATAAGCGCGGTCGTCTTTGGACCGCACAAAAAGGAAAATCGCGTAGCCAACATCGTACACCTCCAATGAGGGAGTATGAGTTCGTGCAGGAGCTTCCGCTTGCCGGAAGAACTAGGCCAGCGGAGGCGCGCGCGCGGCTACGCTGCGTGCGAAGGGTTGGGTGAGGAAGGGAAACTCAGGCGGAGAGAGCGGTTCCCAGGCGGCGTCCAGCGCTTGAACCGCCAGCGGCGCCGGGGGCGCTACGGCGCTGGCCGCCCCGCGGCAGGCCAGACACGGTCCCAGCGCCTCCGCCCGCACGGTGGAGGCTTCGCTTTCGGGAGGCGTGCGGAACTCGGCCGAGGCTGCGGACGGCGCCACCAGGCCGTGCACAGCCGGATGCACCAAGACGTGCAAGAGAAGAACTAGCGCGACTAGCGTTTTCGGCTTCAAGCCGGTTCCCTCTGCCTTAGTAGGATAGACATTCCTGCCCGCCCTGAGTCCCGCGCGGCGGGGCGAAGGGTCTGTCCTGCGCAGCAGAGGTCTCCATTGTCCTTCGATGAGCCACTCCTGTAAACAGTTGTTTTGAGGGTGAAGGAAAGAAGGCTGCAGGCGAGTCAAATTTGGTCGGCACTGCACAGGCTGGCTCAGGCGACGAAACTACGCCACGTCTTCCGCTCTGGCCTCGCCCGGGGCTTCCCCGGGACGCATGAAACGGTGGCGGTCGATCCGCACCGCTATGCCTATGCGGTCGCTTTCCTTGCTGTCGACCCGCACCACGCTGCCCACGCAGTGCAGGGTCACGCCGCCGTTTTCGAAGCCCTCCGTCAGGCGGACGTAGAATTCCACCTTGCTGTCAGGCTTCAAGTCGTGGCTGACCAGGAAGTAGACCCCATTGGCGCTGATGTCGTGGCTGGTGGCGGGCTCGGGGACTTCGCCCTTCTCCTCCTGCCACTTCAGTGTCAGAGGAAGATGCAGCGGAAAGCGCTGCGCTCTTCGGCGTTCGTCTGCAGTAGGCATCAAGACACGACCAGTGCAGATTGGCACACGCCAACCTGCCCACCCCCCCCCTATAAGCAATACGATTCTTGCTCTTGGGGGCGGCTTAGTCAACCCTTTGGTAAGACCATCCTAGGGGGGAGGACCCCGGTATCTGTAGGCCTGTAGTCCTACGGGGCCTTTGTGACTTTGAGCCTAGGAAGCCCCCTTCCTAAGTAGCGGCAGGATCTCGGTCGAAGCTCGCGCCAGATCGGCCTCAGTGTCAATTTCCACCCACGGCCGCCCCTCGGTCAGCACATAACCTATAGCAAGTCCTTGTTCCGCCAGTAGGGGCAAACAAGCCACGAAGTAGCTCTGGCGATGCGCGTTATCACGCGTTAGACGGTCTAAGACGCCCTCTAACGCCCCCGAAGCCTTGGCAGAAAATCGTGCCAGCCCCAAGAATGTGCCAAAAGCGTCTTGGCGGCGGACGTTCTTGCTGATTTCGACCACCCGATTGCCCTCGACGCGCGCTTTCATGGTTTCCCCGTTCAGAGCGCGGTCGAGAACCACACAAACATCATCGCGGCTCTCGAGGCAGGGCCGCAAAATCGCGGAGTCAAAGAGCACGTCGGCGTGCAGGCACAGCACGTCGCGCCCGGTGATTCCCCAGCTCGCCACCCGGAGGGAATGGAGGTTGTTGGTGGTGGCGTAATTCGGGTTATGCACGAAGCGCACGCGGCCCCCGTAGCGACGCTGGAGCTGCTCGGCCTCAAACCCGGTGACCAGCAAGACTTCGCTGATTCCCTCGGCGGCCAGCGCTTCGAGCTGGTAATCGAGCAGTGGTCGCCCCCCGACTTCGAGGAGGCATTTCGGCCGAGTATCCGTCAGCGGGCGCAGCCGGGTGCCGGCCCCGGCGGCCAGAATGACAGCCAGCGTGTCGGCAGCCATAGCCGCCTAAGCGCGGCGGGCGGCGTCTTCGAAGCGACGCCGCATCTCTACGGGGTCGTACGGAATTCGGGGGGTATTGGGTTCGTTGCCCGGCTCGACGCGAATGACGCGCACGTTGAAGCCGATTTGCGAAAAGTCAACCGCCGCCGAACAAGTCGGCTGGTCGCCGGTGGAAGCATAGGCGCCGTTGTCGAGGATGATGTGCTGGAGGTTGGGCAGACGCAGATGGCGCGCCAGCGCCAGGCTCCCCAGGCTCATCAAAGCGGCGCCGTCGCCATCAACCACTACCACTTTCCGTTCTGGCTGCGCCAGGGCTACCCCCAGGCCGATGGAGAGCGCGCAGCCCATGCTGCCGCACATGTAGAAATTCTCCCGGCGGTCGCGCGCCACGAAGAGCTCCCGGCTGATCATGCCGGTGGTGGCCACCACCAGCTCTTCCGTCCAGACGGCCGCCAGTTGGCGGATGGCTTCTAGGCGTCGCACTGGCGCTCCTCGAGAATGGTGTAGTTGTCGTAGTCCAGCAGCTCGAGCAGCCGCCCCGCAATCTTGTGCATGAACTCGTGCTCGAAGGGCTGCGTGCGCAGGCTGATGAGCAGATGCACCGAAAGCCCGTAGGGCTTGAGCAGGGAGGTAATGGGGTTGACCAGATGCCCCAGCCCCGAGCTTTGCAGATAGACCAGCGGTTTCCTGCCGGCCATCGCCGCCCCGGCCGCCATGGCCAGCGCCACGTCTTCGCGCGGCGCCGGCAGAAAGGGCAGGGACTTATCGGCCCGCAGGTCGTTGATAAACGGCGTCAGGCCCGAGCAAGGCACCCCCACAAAGAAGTTGTACCCTTGCCGCCGGAATTGCTCAAAAAGCCCCACGGCGCTGGTCAGAGTCGTATCTGTTCGCATACCTTGACGTAATCTTCGTAGGTATCCACTTCCATCCAGCCCTTGTAGATGTCGACGGCGGTGATGGGCAGCCCCTGGTCGAGCAGCTCCTGCAACAAATCGCACAGCGTGGCCTGCTCAAAGCGCGTGGCCTCGTGGAAGGGATGTTGATTAACCGACTTCGCCAGCCGGTGGTAAGTGTCGCGGAGAATCTTCACCCCCCGGGCGGAGAACAGCGCCATGCCGATGTATTCGGCATGCGCCTCTTGCGGCGCGAGCGTCCGCCCCAGGCGCACCACGCGGTTGCCCTCGCGGGCGGGAATGAAGCGGTTCTTGAAAAGCGGCGAGTGCTGCGTGACCACCAGCTCCGGCCGGCTCACCGGATGCACGACGCCGCGCTGCACATTCTCCTGCCAGGCGTGGTCCACCACCACCGCGATGTCGGCTTCGGTGTGCAGCAGGCGATCGAGGATGGCGGCGTCGAAAAGAATGTCGCCGTAAAGCACCAGCACCCGGCCTTCCAGCGCCGGCTCGGCGCAGAAGAGCGAAGCCAGGTTGTGGGTTTGCTCGAAGCGGTCGTTGTCGAAGTAGCGCAGCCCGGGCAGGTTGATGGCTTCTTTCTTGTAGCCGCGCACCACCACGATTTCGTTGATGCCCTGGGCGCGCAGCAGCTCGAGCTGCCGCTCCAGAATGGTTTTGCCGCGCACTTCCCACATCGCCTTGGGGCGCTCCTTGATGAGCGGCATCAGCTCGCGCTCGAACCCGATCCCGGCCGCTATGATGACCGCGCCCGTCTTGGCGCCGCTGGCCGGCAGGAATTCCTCCTCGTTGCTCTGCAGCTCGGCCACGCCCACCAGCTTGTAGATTTCCTCCAGCGGCACGATGCGGTCGTCCACCGCCGCCGGCACCTCGGTGCGGCGCAGCTCCGCCAGGGTTTCCCGGACCGCCTTGACCGCGGCGCGTATCCCCTGGTTGGCGAAGATGACCAGGTGGTAGCCGAGCCCGAAAAGCTCCTTGGCCGCCGTGCCCTTGTAGATGGTCGGAACGGCCGCCAGCGGCACCGGCCGGTCCCAGCGCTCGGCGAAGGCCTTGATCTCTTCCAGCGTCGTCGCCTTCGAGTGCACGAGAATCAGGTCGGCGCCCGCGTCGGCGTAGGCGCGTCCCCGCTTCAGAGCTTCTTCCAGCCCCCAGCCGGCGATAAAGGCTTCCGTGCGGGCGATAACCACGAAGGCCGGGTCCTTCTGCGTCTGCTTGGCGGCGCGGATTTTGCCCGCGAACTCGTCAATCGTTTCCAGCTCCCGCCGCACGGTGGGATAGAAGCTGCAGCGCTTGGGAAAGACGTTGTCTTCGATGGAGATGCCGGCGATGCCGGCTTTCTCGTAGTCGTGCACCAGCCGCATGACGTTGATGGCGTTGCCGAAGCCGTTGTCGCAATCGGCCACCACCGGCAGGCTCGAGGCGTCGTTGATTTCGCTGGTGACCGCCAGGTGCTCGGCCATCGAGAGCACGCTGGCGTCGGGCATGCCGCGCGCCGCGCAGATTTCAAACCCGCCCGCCCACAGGGCGTCAAAGCCCGCCTCTTCGGCCAGCTTGGCGGTCAGGCCGTTGTGCGCTCCCACCAGCAGCGTCGCCTGAGTCCGCTCCAGCAGCCGTCGCAGCTTCCCGGCCTTGGTCATTGCGTCCTTATGGTTGGGATCCAAGCTCCGTTCCTAGCAAGCAGTATAGCCTAGGCCTATCGAGAGCGCCAATTGAGCTCCGAGGTGGGGGAACCGTTCTCGTTAATGGTGGAAGTATTCGAGCCAAAGACGTAGTGTCACATCGAGTCTGGCAGCGATAGCATCAGCGAGATATGGTCTGAGTTCGGAATAGTACCGCGCTTCGAGAACAGCCGGCTGCAAGACACCTTTCTCCATCAGAAACCGAACGTCGGCGTCATCGATGTCGCTGTTGCGAGAGAGCTTCGTGATAACGAGATCGTGCGACTCGAGGGCGAGCAAGCGAAGCTTGGAAAACTGACCCGGGAAAATCCCTTCCAAGCGTGTGGCATAGTCTTCAGGGCAGTCCGCTATGGGCGCGTAGTGAATGCAAAGGCCATGCTTCTTCGCCAGGACCGAGCCTGGACCGGCCAATTCTTGAACGGTGATTGCCCCCTGGCGGGGAACTGCCTGCACGTGATCCACGTCTGCTGTTGGGCGGGGCGAGCCATACATAGTTGACAACACGAAACCTCCGAGGCAATGAAGCTCCACTGCCTCGGGAAGGAGCTCATCCAACTCTAGGAGGAACTTGTCCCACGGCGGCTGGAGTGATGGGCGTTTGGCCGTTTCAGGTGACATAACGAAGCTGTTCGGGCCGCCAACCGGTGAGGAGATTCCAATGTGCGGCCTCGGGCGACCGATTCTCCAGCAGCCATTGCCGTCGGGCCGGAAGCATGGATGCCTGGCTCAAAGTATCCTCGCGCGCTAGGCGGCTTTCCTCGAGGCGCTTTTCTAGCCCACCCAGTGTGGAAGCCAGGCTGGATCTCTCCGGCCGCGCTTCCGCTACTCCTCGTGCGAGGCTCACAACGAAGCCTAGGCGGTTCTGAAGATTGTGCACGCGAGCCTGCTCGACCAGCCATTTTTGGTCCATCCCCTCGCCGAAACGCAGCAGGAGCCAGGGCAGGCCTTCGGTCAAGCGCGGCTCGAGGTCGTTCTCCTTTAGCGCAACCAGCAGCACTTCGGCCGGGTTCTTGAGCCGGCGACGCCCGCGCAGATAGGCAAAGCCAGGGTATCCGAGAGCGGCTAACTCCTCGGCCACGGCCTGGTTATCAGGCAGTGGGCGTTCCGGCGACAGCGCCACAGGGAGCAGCACGGTAGGGGCGAGTCGATAAACCCGCCTTGCCCGCCGGGCCAGCGCCAGCGGGAGATGGCGCTTTCCGCTTTCCAACAGGGAAAGGTAGGGCTGCGAGACACCAAGGCGTCCCGCTGCTTCCGCTTGTGTCCAGTCGCGTTCCCGCCGTGCCTGCTTCAAATCTTCTTGTTTCATAACGCTCAAGTATTATTACAAGTTTTGTAATAAGTCAATGCCTTTTTGTTATTATAATT
>CAYTXK010000108.1:1866-7362 GCA_964441645.1 uncultured Acidobacteriota bacterium | reverse complement strand
TGTCCATAATCACCTTGCGGCCCGTGAGCCCGCAGTCGCCGTGCGGCCCGCCGATGACAAAGCGCCCCGTGGGATTGATCAGATACCGTGTGTTCTTGTCGAGCATTTCAGCGGGAATGACGGCGCGAATCACTTTCTCGCGAATGCCTTCTTCCAGCGTCGAGCGGCTCACGGTTTCGTTGTGCTGGGCGGCGATAACGACGGTGTCCACGCGCCGCGGCTGGCCGTTCTCGTACTCCACCGTGACTTGCGATTTTCCGTCGGGCCGCAGGAAGTCGAGCACGCCCTCGCGCCGCGCCCGCGCTAACTGCTGGGTGAGCTGGTGGGCCAGCATGATGGGCAGCGGCATCAGCTCGTCGGTTTCATCCACTGCCAGGCCGAACATCAGCCCCTGGTCGCCCGCCCCGCCCGGGTCCACGCCCTGCGCGATGTCGGGCGATTGCCCCTTGACGCAATTCATGATGGCGCAGCTCTCGGCGTCGAGCCCGAAGCACGCCTCCGTGTAGCCGATCTCGCGGATGACTTGCCGGGCGATACCGGAAAAATCAACCGTGGCGGTGGTGGTGATTTCGCCGGCGATTATCACCAGGCCGGTCGAAAGCAACGTCTCGCAGGCCACGCGCCCTGTCGGGTCCTGCGTCAGCACGGCGTCCAGTACGCCGTCCGAAATCTGGTCAGCGATTTTGTCGGGGTGGCCCTCGGTCACCGACTCCGAACTGAACAAATAGTGGCGCGCTCGACCGCTCATTCCGCCTCCGAAGATTTCTCTTTCTGGGAGTGTACCCTGCTGATTCGTGGGTGCACGCGTAAAAAAGAAACGCTAACACAGCTCTGCACGAGTGTCAATCGCCGCCGCCGCGCTTCTGCATTAATCGACACGGAAAAACTGCGCCATGCGGCGAAACTTGACGTAGCGGTGCTCGAGCAGCTCTTTGGGAGAGAGCGGCCGCAGCTCGGCCAGCGAGCGTTGCAGCGCTTCATCCAGCAGCGTCGCCATCCCGGGCGGGTCGCGATGCGCGCCGCCTTCGGGTTCCGCCACGATTTCATCGATCAGCCCCAGCGCCAGCAAGTCTTCGGCGGTAATCTTCAGCGCTTCCGCCGCCAGCTCTTTCTTGCTGGCGTCGCGCCACATGATGGAGGCGCAGCCCTCGGGCGAAATCACCGAATAGAACGCGTTCTCCAGCATGTTCACCTTGTCGCCGATGGCGATGGCCAGCGCCCCGCCGCTGCCCCCTTCCCCGGTGATGGTCACGATGATGGGGACCGGCAGCCGCGAAATCTCCCGCAGGTTGCGCGCGATGGCTTCCGCCTGGCCGCGCGCTTCGGCGTCCACACCCGGGTAGGCGCCCTGCGTATCCACTAGCGTGAAGATGGGCCGGCGAAACTTGGCCGCCAGTTGCATCGCCCGCAGAGCCTTGCGGTAGCCCTCCGGCTTGGGCTGGCCGAAATTCCGCAGCACGCGCTCTTTGGTGTCGCGGCCCTTTTGCTGCCCCACCACCAGCACCGGCTCGCCGTGGAAGCGCGCCATCCCGCAGAGGATGGCCGGGTCGTCGCCGAAAGAGCGGTCGCCGTGAATTTCTTCGAAATTCTCGAAAAGCAACCCCAGGTAGTCGAGCGTATAAGGGCGCTGCGGATGCCGGGCCAGTTCCACTCGCTGCCAGGCGCGCCGCTGCGCGGCCGCCACTTCCTGCCGCAGAGCCGCCACCTGCTCTTTCAGTTCTTTAACCTGCTGCTCCACGCTGGCCTCGACCCCGCTGCGCCCTTCGAGCTCGGCCAGCTGCTGCTCCAGGCTGGCCAGGTTTTTCTGCGTGGTGAGCGCGTCGGCCACGGCTAGTGCTGTTCCAACTTGTTTCGCCTAATGAATACTGTCATTCGTTGTAATCCTGCTGCTTGCGATACCGCATCCGCAAACTGCCGTTCGGCAGCCTCACCCCTTCTCGCTCTCGTGGGCCAAAAAAGTTGGAACAGTATTAGCGCTCCACGTGCACGGCCGATTCGCCGCAGAGCCCGCGCAGCTCGCTCAGCAGCTCGTCATCCACCTGGATGCGCACGTCTTTGCCGCCCGTGTGCTCGCCGAATTCGGGCGGCAGCTTGAACTCCACGCGACACCGGCCGGGCTTGCGACGGAAGAGAGCTTCCAGCCGCTCGATGGTCTGCGGATTGAGCCGGCTGACATCGAGATCAATCAACAGGCGCCCCGCGGGCGCGGGAAGCGCCTGCTCCAGCGGGTCGGCCTCCTGCACCGCCACGCGCACCCCGCTCTCCTCCACGCGCGCGCGCCCCTTCACTAGCAGGACGGCGTCGGGGTACAGCCGCGGCTCCAGCCGCCGGAACGCCTCGGGAAAAACCAGTAGGTCAATCACCCCGCTCAGGTCTTCCAGTGTGGCAATGGCCCAGCGCTCGCCCTTCTTGCTGCGCATGGCCCGCACGCGCACTACAATCCCCGCCAGCCGCACGCTGTCGTTGCTCTGCGAGTTTTCAAGCTCGGCGATGGGCAGCACCGAGGCCGCCTTCAGGCGGCCCTCGTAGCGCGCAAGCGGATGCCCGGTGATGTAGAAGCCCAAAATCTCCTTCTCGAAACGCAAGCGCTCATGCTCGGGCCATTCGTCCACCTCCGGCAGCGCCGGAGGCGGCGCCGGCGCTTCCCCCGCCGAGCCAAACAGCGCGTGCTGGGCGCTCACGCGGTCGCGCTGCAAGCGCGCCCCGCGCTCGAGCACCTTGTCCACCACCTCCAGCAGGGCGGCGCGCTGAGCGCCCAGTGAATCAAACGCGCCTGCCTTCACCAGGCTCTCCAGCACGCGCCGGTTGAGCACCCGCGTGTCCACTTCTTCGCAGAACTGGTAGAGAGAAGTGAAGCGCCCCAGCCGCTCGCGCGCCGCCTGGACGGCCTGCACGGTGTTGAAGCCCACGTTGCGCACCGCGCCCAGCCCGAAGCGGATCCCTTCTCCGGCGGGCGTGAAGTTGCATTCGCTGGAATTGATGTCGGGCGGCTCGATGGTAATCCCCATCTCGCGGCATTCGGCGATGTATTTCACCACCCTCTCGGTGTTGCCCGTCTCTGCCGTCAGCAGCGCCGCCATGAATTCCACCGGGTAGTGCGTCTTCAGCTAAGCCGTCTGGTAGGCAATCAGCGCGTAGGCCGCCGAGTGCGACTTGTTGAAGCCGTACCCGGCAAACTGCGCCATCAAGTCGAAGAGCTTGGCCGCTTTTTTCTCGCTGATGTTCCGCTCGCGGCAGCCGGCGATGAACTGCTGCTGCTGCGCCGCCATCTCTTTGGGTTTTTTCTTCCCCATCGCCCGCCGCAGGATGTCGGCTTCGCCCAGCGTAAAACCCGCCAGCCGGTTGGCAATTTGCATCACCTGCTCCTGGTAGACGATCACCCCGTAGGTTTCCCCCAGGATGTCCTCCAGTTCCGTCAACTCGTAGGTGACTTTCTTCTCCCCGTGCTTGCGGGCGATGAAGTCATCAATCATCCCGCCCTGAATCGGCCCCGGCCGGTAGAGCGCGTTCAAGGCGATCAAATCCTCCAGCCGCGTCGGCTGGTAGCGCCGCAGAATCTCCCGCATCCCGTGCGACTCAAACTGAAAAATGCCGCTCGTCGCCCCCCGCGCAAACAACCCGTACGCCGCCGCGTCGTCGAGCGGCGTCTCGTCGAATTTCAGCCGCTCGCCGCGGTGCTGCTCGATCAGCTTGACCGCGTCGTCAATCACCGTCAAAGTCGTCAGCCCCAAAAAATCCATCTTCAGCAGGCCGACCGTCTCCAGGTCGTCCATAGCGAACTGGGTGACGATTTCCTCCCGGTTCGTCCGGTAGAGCGGGACGATTTCCCGCAGCGGTTGCGCGGCAATCACCACCCCGGCGGCGTGCGTCGAGGCGTGGCGCGAGAGCCCTTCCAGGCGCCTTGCGATGTCGAACACTTCCTTCACCTTCGGCTCGCGGTCGTACGCCTGCTTGAGCGGTGGCGACTGCCGCAGCGCCTCCTCCAGCGTGATGTTGAGCGCCGCCGGCACCAGCTTGGCCAGCCGGTCGGCTTCCGCGTAAGGCAGCTCCAGCGCCCGCGCCACGTCCTTGAGAGCCGCCTTGGCCGCCAGCGTGCCGAAGGTGATGATTTGCGCCACGTTGTCGCGTCCGTATTTCTCCGTGACGTAACTGATCACCTCGCCCCGCCGCCGCATGCAAAAGTCAATGTCAATGTCGGGCAGCGAAATCCGCTCCGGATTCAAGAAGCGCTCGAACAGCAGCCCGTATTGGAGCGGATCAATGTCGGTGATTCCCAGCGAGTAGCTCACCAGGCTGCCGGCCGCCGAGCCTCGGCCCGGCCCCACCGGGATGCCCTGCTCGCGCGCGTAGCGGATGAAATCCCACACAATCAAAAAATAACCGGCGAAGCGCATCTGCTGGATCATCCGCAGCTCGTGCTCCAGTCGCTGCTCGTACACCTCCAGCGGCGGGACCGCCCGGCCCCGCGCCGCCTGCGCTTCCAGCACCGCCCGCCGCCGCTCGAAGCCCTCGCGGGTCACTTTCTCGAGATAGCTCTCCAGCGTGTAGCCCTCCGGCACCGTAAAGGGAGGAAACGGATTCTCCACCGGCTCCAGCCTCAGCTGGCAGCGCTCGGCAATCTCCACCGTGCGCCGCACCGCCTCCGGCACGGAACGGAAGATGTGCAGCATCTCTTCGCCCGTCTTCAGGTAGAACTCGTTCGAGCCGAACTTCATCCGGTTCGTCTCGCCCACCGTCTTGCCCGTCTGGATGCAGAGCAGGATGTCGTGCGCCTGGGCGTCGTCGGCGCTCAAGTAGTGGCAGTCGTTCGTGGCCACCAGCGGAATGCCGGTCTCCTCGGAAAGCCGCAACAGCCCGGGATGAACCTGATGCTCCAGCCCCAGCCCGTGGTCCTGAATCTCTAGAAAGAAGTTGCCCGCGCCCAAAATGTCGCGGTAGTCCGTCGCCGCCTGGCGCGCCGTGGCGTAATCGTCGGCCAGCAGCCCCGCCGCCACTTCTCCCTGCAAGCAGGCCGAGAGCCCGATCAAGCCTTTGCTGTGCTCGGCCAGCAGCTCTTTGTCAATGCGCGGCTTGTAGTAAAAACCTTCCAGGTGCCCGCCCGTCACCAGCCGCACCAGGTTGCGGTAGCCCTCCAGCGTCTCCGCCAGCAAGACCAGGTGGTGGATGCCTTCGCTCGACCCGCCCCGCTCGTGCCGGCTGCCCCGGGTGATGTAGGCCTCGCAGCCGATGATGGGCTTGACTCCGCGCGCCTGCGCGGCCTGGTAGAACTTGATGGCCCCGAACAGATTCCCGTGGTCAGTGATGGCCACGGCCGGCATCTCGCGCGCCGCCGCCTGCTCCACCAACCGCTCAATTCCGCAGGCCCCGTCGAGAAGGCTGTAGTCCGTGTGCAGATGGAGGTGTACGAACTCGCTCCGCGCCATGTGCCGCCTATTTTACCAAGCCTTGCCCACCGCGGGCGGCCAATTTTACTCTGTCATTCTGAGCGCAGCGAAG
>CAYTXK010000108.1:1558-1844 GCA_964441645.1 uncultured Acidobacteriota bacterium | reverse complement strand
CCTGTCCCGCCTGTCCCGAGCGGAGCCGAGGGAAGCTTAGTCGAAGGGTTTACCCTGAGTCCCGAACTGCGGACGAAGCATGCCTCTGGTTACCTGTACCTACTGCCGGCCGCGCCTCTTCTTCCCTTGGCCTTGGCTTTCGTCTTGGCTTTGCGCGCCGGCTTCTTTCCCGCCGCGGTTTTCTTGGGTTTCCTCACCGGCCAGGGCGCTAGCCTCAGCGGTGCCTTTTTCTCGGCGGCCTTTTCCCCTTTCAGCGGCGCGGCCGCCGGAGGGGGTGGAATGGTGG
>CAYTXK010000108.1:0-1548 GCA_964441645.1 uncultured Acidobacteriota bacterium | reverse complement strand
TCTCCGCCGGGACTGAGGCCGCAGCCAAAGCTTTCGCGGGTTCGGCAGGCGCCGCCGCGGCCACGGCTGCCTTCTTTTCTTTTTCCTTGCGGGCGGGCGGCTTGGGGGCCGGTTTGGGCACGGCCTTGGGCAAGCCGGCCTGTTTGCGCAGGAAGCGCAACTGCTCGGCCCGGTCGCGCAGCTTGCCGTCCAGTTGGGCCTCGAAATATTTCTCCAGAATCTGGTCGAACTTGGGCCCCGGGGGCATGCCCATCAATTGCAGCTCACGCACCGGCAGGCGCTGGCGCAGCGGCCGGTATTTGAAAAGGTAATTGTAGATTTTCGCCTGCACTTTCTTCTTGTCGCTGTACTCGGCCAGCACAAACACCAGCAGCTCGACCGCGATGGGGCTGAGCAGGTGATAGATCTGCCGCGGCACCAGGTTCCGCCGGCGACCCAGCAGCCTCACCACCTGGCGCGCCTCCCGCTCCAGTCCCAGCGCCGGCCGCAACTGCTCCTTTTTCAGCCCCAGCTTGCGCAGCAGCGACTTTCGCACTCGCGGCTTCAGCCGCCGCAGCATGTAGTGCAGCGCCAGGAAATAGGTCTCCAGGCTGTAGCCGGCCTCCTGCGCCTGCTCGCAATATCTTTGCAGCTTGCTCAGGCCGTCGTAGTCCGGCTTGCGTTTTTGCAGCAGCGGATGCAGCACCGCCAGCAGCTCGCGCTCCGCCAGCGCCTTGAGCACCGCTACGGCGTTCGTTTCCCGCGCGATCTCCTCCACCTCGCGGCCCAGTGGCCCCGGTTGGATGCTGTCCTGGTAGCGCCGCTCGAGCGCGGAGTCGAACATCTCCTGCGTGCGCGCTTCCGGACGAAAGCCCAGCCGGACCGAGAAGCGCACCAGGCGCAGCAGGCGCAAGGGGTCGTGCACAAAGCTGTAGTTGTGCAGCACGCGCAGCTCGCGGTTCACGATGTCGGCCAGGCCGTTGGTGGGGTCGAGCAGCAGGCCGCGCGAGCCGGGGGTGAGCGAAATGCCCATGGCGTTAAGGGAGAAGTCGCGCCGCCGCAAATCCTCCAGGATAGCCGCCGAGGCCACCTGCGGAGCCCTGCCCGGGGCCGAGTAGAACTCGGTGCGCGCCATCTCCACGCTCAGGTGCACTCCGTCGCCCAGGATCACCTCTGCCGTGCGCTGCGCCGGGTTCTCCGACAGCCGGCGCACCTGCTTCGTCCCCAGGCGGCGCACCAGGCGCGCCGGATTGCCCTCCACCACAAAGTCAAGGTCGCGGATGGGCGAGCCGGTCATCAGGTCGCGCACCCCGCCCCCCACCAGGTAGAGATTCAGCCCCAGGTCCTGCGCGTCCTGTTGCATCTGATTCAGGGCCTGCAACTGCTCCGGCGACAGCCGGCTTTCCAGCATGAAGATGTAGTCAGGCATCTCTCGCTCTCACATCCCTCTCGTCAGTAGGTAGCGGCGAGGAATTCGCCGTTTGAATTCCTCGTCGGCTTTTCATCTCTATTTTCCGTGCTTCAGCCCCGCGGGGGACCAAGGGTGCATCCGCGGTTTCATCCCTGGCA
>CAYTXK010000107.1:1371-7409 GCA_964441645.1 uncultured Acidobacteriota bacterium | reverse complement strand
CGGCCTCCTCGAAGCGCTCGGTCGCGGACGCCTCCTGCATGCGCGCCTCGAGGCTTTCGAGCAAGGCGCCGTGCTTGCCCTCGAGGAACAAGCGGACGTCGCGGGCCGCTTCGCTGTAACGCTCATCGCTCACCAGCCCGGCGCAGGGCCCCCAGCAGCGCTTGATGTAGTACTGGAGGCAGGGCCGCGGGTGGCGCCGCGTCAAGTCCACGGTGCAGGAGGGCACCTTGAAGTAGCGATGGATGAGCTCGGCGAGGCGATAGGCGAGGCGGGTGGGGAAGTAGGGGCCGAAGTAGAGCGAGCCGTCGCGCTTCAAGCGCCGGGTGACGTAGATGCGCGGATATTTTTCGCCGGCGGTGAACTTGAGATAGGGATAGGTTTTGTCATCGCGCAGCAGAATGTTGAAGCGGGGCCGGTGGTGCTTGATGAGATTGTTTTCGAGCGCCAGAGCTTCGCGCTCGTTGTCCACCACCACGGTTTCGACGTCGGCGGCCTCGCGCACCAGCGTGCCGGTCTTGGCGTCGAGCCACTTGCCCTCGCTGAAGTAGGAGCGCACCCGCGCCCGCAGCGATTTGGCCTTGCCCACGTAGATGACCTGCCCGCCCGCGTCCTTGAACAAATAGACGCCGGCAGCGGTGGGCAACTGGTGGACTTTTTGCTCGAGCTCCATCGCAGGTCGGTTGCGGCGGGCAGGGTTAGCGTGGAGGCGGAGGCTGCTCGGGCTTTTCTTTGCGGCGTTTGAGCGAAGGCTTACCGGCGGGCGCAGGCTTTTCGTCGGGGTCGGCGCCGGCGGCCACGGGTTCTTTCAGCGGGATAGGTTCTTCGGGAATGGTCTTGCTCATCGCCAGCAGTTCTTGCACGGCGATGGTGGCATCTTCGACGTCGTAGCGCAGGTCCTCTCCCTCGGCGAGCGGATTTTTCTTGACGGATTCCAGGCGGGTCAGAAAACCTTCGCCGGCTTTGGTCAAGAGCGGGCGGGTTTTGTGGAGGTCGGCGCCGCCGCGCTTCAGCGGCAGCTCCAGCGAAGTGGCAGTGTCGTCCACCGCGTTGATAAAGTCGTTCAAGCGGTCGCGCACCTCGTCCACCGGGGCCCCTTCCTGGGCCGGGGAAGCCGCGAGGGCTTTCTCGAGAGTTACCAGGCGCAGTTCGGCGAATCCGAGGAACAGCTTGATGCGCTGGTTCGGCTCTTGGGCGTCGCGCACCTGCAGGACTTCTTCCTCGGTCAAATAGTCAGGCTTTTGCGCCGGGAGCGGTCCGGCCGCCAGCGCGGTCACAAGCCCCAGTGTCCACCAACGGATCCCCCTCATGGGTTCTCCTTTGCCTCTGTGGTCGGCTCTTGCTTTCCTTCCATCAGGGCGCGTAACAGCTCCTGGCGCAGAGAGTCCATCTCGCTGCGCAGGGTTTCCACCACCTCTTCCTCGTCGAGCGGCACCAGGTGCTCGATTTCGCGCAGGTGGCGAATCCCTTTGCGTAGATGAATCTCCAGGTCCTTGAAGCCCTTCAGTTGGCGGGGCTCCTGGCGCCTGGATTCGAGCAGGCCTTTCCCGGCGGTTTGAATGGCGCCGCGATAGGCGGTAAGCCACTCGGCAGCCTTCTCGCTGTTGCCGTTCTTGTAGGCCTTGGTGAGCCGGTCGAGCAGCTCCTCGCCGATTTTGACGGTGATTTTGGCCCGCTCACCGGCATCCGCGGCGACCTTCAAGCGCCCTTGCAGTCGCTCCAACTCATCGGCGGTCGCGCGGGCGGGCAGGGCGAACAACAGCAACAAGAGAGAAAGGGCGAGAGGAACCCGGGGCGGCATAGCTCTATTTTACCCGCGGGCGGCGTTCCCGGCAGGTTCTTTTCAGGGCCCGCAGGCGCCCGGTCGCTTCCAGGTATTGGTCGGAGCGTTTGTCGGGTCCGGTGGCCAGGAAGTTTTCATAGTTTTCCATCGCTGCCCCGCATTGCTGGAGCTTGTCGTGGCTCAGGGCGCGCAGGAAAAGCGTGGCCGGCGTTTCCGGGGCGCGGTCCGCGCGGCGGTTGAGGGTTTCGAGGGCCTGCTCGAGAAAGCCGCCCAGGTAATAGGCCGAGGCCAGGTCGCCGTAGGTCGAGACGCGGGCGGGATCCATCCGCACCGCCGCCATCAGCTCGCGCGCCGCGGTCTCGTACTGGTGAGTTTGAAGGTAGGCGTAGCCGAGCGAGGCGTGCAGCTCCCCCTCGCCCGGCTGGCGCTGGAGGGTTTTTTCGTACAGCGCGATGGCTTCCAGCCAGCGTTTTAGTTCTGCCAAAGTGTCGGCCTGCTCGCGCAGGCTGGTTTGCGCGTAGGCCTCACCGCCTTCGCGGGCCGCGGCCTCGAAGTGTTGGAGCGCGTCTTCGGGCCGGCCCAGCTCGCGCGCCAGGCGCCCGGCCCGCAGGTGCAGCTCACCGGCCCGCGCGGGCGGCGGGCTCGAGGTCGAGCCGAAATATTTCTCGTAGGCGGCCAGCGCTTCTTCCTTTTTCCCCTGATTCTCGAGTAGTTCGGCGCGGAGCGAGGCCAGCTCGGAGTCCTCCGGTGCCAGCGCCGCCAATTCGGCGACCACGGCTTCGGCCGCCGCCCAGTCCTGGTTCGCCAGCAGTAAGGCCAGCGCGGCGCGGCGCGGTTCGGCGGACTTGGGATCGAGAGCCGCGGCTTTCCGGTATTCCTCCAGCGCTTTTTCTTTCTCCCCCAACCGCTCGAGCGCGGCGCCGCGATAAAGATGGGCGCGCTGGTGGTCGGGCGTGGCCTGCAAGACGTGGTCGAATTCCGCCACCGCCTCGGCGGCTTTGCCGTTCTCCAGCAGCAGCAAGCCCAGATTCAGCCGGGCGGCGGTGAGCGTGGGGTCAACTTCGAGAGTCTGGCGATAGACCTCCATCGCCTCGGCGGCTCGCCCCTGGAGGGTGTAGCAGTAGGCCAGGTTGAAGAGCGCGCCGATGTGGCCGGGGTGCTCGAAGAGAAATTGCTCGAGCAGGCTGGCGGCGGCGGGGTAATCCTTGCGGTCAATCGCTTCCTGGGCCGCTGCCAGTGAAGCTTCCGGGGAAGGTTCCTGTTCGGAGACCGGGTTTTGTTCCTGAAGGGCGGTTGCGGGCAGAGCACTGAGCAGAAGCGCCAGAATCACAGCCCAACGCAGTGGCCGCCGCAGGTTGAAGGCCGAGCTTCTTGTGCTCATCGCGCGGTGACGCTCCGGGTCGGGCCGTTGGACTTCTTAAGCCGGCGCGCCAGGAAATGTCCGGTGTAGGAGCCCTCGGTACGGGCCACCAGCTCGGGCGGACCCGCCACCACCAGGCGGCCGCCAGCGTCGCCGCCCTCCGGCCCCAAGTCAATCACCCAGTCGGCGGTTTTGATGACTTCGAGGTTGTGCTCGATAATCAGCACCGTGGCTCCGGCCTCGAGCAGTTTGCGAAAGGCCGCCAACAGTTTTTGGATGTCGTCGAAGTGCAGGCCGGTTGTCGGCTCGTCGAAAATGTAGAGGGCGCGGGCGGGGCCGTCGCTGTCAGCATCGCTTTCGCGCCCCAGGTGCGCGGCCAGCTTGACCCGCTGGGCTTCGCCGCCCGAGAGCGTGGTGGCGGACTGGCCGAGCCGCAGGTAGCCCAGACCGACTTCGTCCAGCACTTTGAGCCGGCGCACCACCTTGGGCGCGGCCGCGAAAAACGAGAGCGCCTCGCGCACGGTCAATTGCAGGATTTCGTGGATGTTCTTTCCTTTGTAGCGCACCTCCAGCACGCTGCTCTTGAAGCGCGTCCCCTGGCACTCCTCGCAGGTCAGCTCCACGTCGGCTAGGAATTGCATCTCCACCGTGACGGTGCCATCTCCCTGACAGCTTTCGCAGCGCCCGCCGGGAACGTTGAAGCTGAAGGTACCGGAGCGGTAGCTGCGCTTCTTGGCCTCGGGCGTGGAGGCCAGCAATTCCCGGATGGCGTCAAACGACTTGATGTAGGTGACCGGGTTCGAGCGCGGGGTGCGGCCGATGGGCGATTGGTCCACCAGCACCACGTTGCGGATCAACTCCGCGCCTTCCACCGCCGTGCAATTCAGCGGCTGGGCAGCGCCGCCGTCCGGGCGCGCCGCGAGCGAGCGGTTGATGACTTCGTGCACCAGCGAAGACTTACCCGAGCCGGAGACGCCAGTCACGGCTACCATCAAGCCCAGAGGAATTTCGACGTCAATTGCTTTGAGGTTGAAGGCCGTGCAGCCGCGGAAGCGCAGCCAGTCGCGGTGCGGGCGACGCCGCATCGCCGGCACGGGCACGCGCAGCTCCCCGGCCAGGTAGCGCCCGGTCAGCGACTCAGCCGACTCCAGCAGCTCCCGCTGACGTCCGGCGAAAACGACTCGCCCGCCGTGCTCGCCGGCGCCGGGCCCGAGGTCAATCGCATAGTCGGCGGCGCGAATCAAGTCGGGGTCGTGTTCGACCACCAGAATGGTGTTGCCCAGGCGGCGCAGACTCTTGAGTATGCCGATGAGGCGGCTCGTGTCCCGCGGATGGAGGCCGATGGAGGGCTCGTCCAACACGTAGAGGGCCCCCACCAGCCGCGAGCCCATCGAGGTGGCGAGCTGGATGCGCTGGGCTTCGCCGCCGGCGAGCGTGGACGTCAGCCGGTCGAGCGTGATGTAGTCGAGCCCCACTTCATCGAGAAAGCGCAAGCGGTGCCTAAGCTCTTCCAGAATTCTTTCGGCGATGGCCGCCTGGGCGGGCGCCAGCGCAAACTCTTCGAAAAAGCGCCTCGCCTCGGCGATGGTCATCGTCACGACTTCGGCGATCGCTTTGCCGGGCCCGCTGCCTTGCGCCGGCAAACGCACGGCCCGCGCCTCCGGCCGCAGGCGCCCGCCATCGCACTCCGGGCAGAGGGTGTAGCCGCGGTAGCGGCTCAGAAAAACCCGCACGTGCAGCTTGTATTTCTTGCGCTCCAGCCAGGCAAAGAAGCCTTTGATGCCGGGAAAGTCGGCGTCGCCCTCGAGGATTTTCTTGCGCTCGCGGGCAGGGAGCTCAACCCAGGAGCGCTCGAGATCAATCCCCTCGCGCCGCGCGAAGGCGCGCAGGGCCAGGGCCAGCTCGCGGTAGCGCGGCTTGGTCCAGGGCTCGATGGCGCCCGCGGCCAGCGGCTTGTTTTTGTCGGGAATGACGCGGTCGAGGTCGAAATCAATGGTGTTGCCGAAGCCCTGACAGCGCGGGCAGGCGCCGTAGGGACTGTTGAAGCTGAAGAGCGAAGCCTCGGGTTCGGGGAAGCTGGCGCCGCAGCGCCGGCACTCGAAGCGCTCTGTAAATCGCCACCAGCGCTCCTTCCTTGTTGCTTCTCCTGAGAGCAGGTCCAGGAAAACTTCGCCGTTGCCTTCGCGGTAGGAGAGCTCGAGCGCATCCACCAGCCGCGAGCGCAGCACGGCTCGCTCGCCGCGTTCGCCGGGGACGGCGAGACGATCAACCAGGGCGTAGAGCGGACGGGCGAAATCAATCTCCAGCAGCGACTCCGGAGCGGAGAACTCAAACACACGTCCTTCCGAGCCGGCGGCGCCGCGCTGGCCCTCCGCGACGGGCTGGTAGAGGCGGTTGAAGCCCCGCCGCCGCAGGTTGGTGATCATCTCTTTGGCCGCGGACGGCGCCCGGCTGGCTGTTTTTCCCCGACCCTTGAGGCCTGGAACAGGGAAGGCGACCCGGAAGAGCACATAGAAGCGCGTGCCGGGCGCGAGGGCTAGGACGCACCCGGCAATCTGGTCCACGGTGTCCTTTTCCACGCGCAGGTGGCACTGCGGGCAATAGGTTTCGCCGAGGCGCGCAAAGAGCAGCCGCAGGTAGTCGTACACTTCGGTGGCGGTGGCGACGGTGGAGCGCGGGTTGCGGCTGGTGTTTTTCTGCTTGATGGCGATGGCGGGGGCGATGCCGGTAATTTCTTCCACCTCGGGCTTCTCGATGCGTTCCAGAAACTGCCGGGCGTACGCCGAGAGCGATTCGATATAGCGCCGCTGCCCTTCGGCGTAGACGGTGTCGAAAGCCAGCGACGACTTGCCCGAGCCCGAGACCCCGGTGACCACCGTGATGGCGCCGTGAGGGATT
>CAYTXK010000107.1:0-1361 GCA_964441645.1 uncultured Acidobacteriota bacterium | reverse complement strand
AATGTTTTTCAGGTTGTGGACGCGGGCGCCGCGCACGCGGATGGCTTCGCGGGTTTCCGGCCGCGTGCGCGGCGTCGCAGCGACTCCAGTGGCCATGAACGGTTCCAAGACCTCTCGGCCGGGGCGAAGCCCTACAGAAAGAATTCGCCCAGCCTAGCGAACCCAACATTATAGGCCGCGCCGTGGCGGCGGGCAACTGTCGGGGGCGGGGGTGGATGAGAATGCGGGTATGTGAGGGGATGTCAGGGTATGTCGAGTGGCTGGAAGGGGTTAGGGGGCTGAGAGTGCCAGTGGCGTGGGCGGGGCTAGATGGGAGTGGAGTGAAGGAAGGGAAAGATTGTTTATTCTTATTTTTCAGTCAGTTGCGCTGCGAAGTGACAACCGCGAAGTGACAACCTGACTGACAACCGAAGTGACAACCATCACTCATGCGGCGGGGCCGGCTCCTGGCCATAGCGGCGAAAGTTCTCCAAGAACTGCGCAGCTATTTTAACGCTTCGTTTTGCCTGTGAAGCCAGATCGGATTTCTCCGGCCCGCCGTCGAGAGACCGGCGGTAAAGGGCCAAGGAATCTCTCAGCGCATCGATGAAAAGCGGCAAAAGCTCACCTCCGTCAGACCCCTTGAAATCATCAACAGCCACGCGGGCGTCGATCAGGCGGCGCAGCAGTTCCTCGCGAGGGGCGTCCATCTCGTAGGCGGCAGCAATGCCGTGCATCGCTATCAGCACCAGGCGCGCACGTTCAGCGACCGCCACGTCCCCTGTGCTGGGCCCGGCCAACTGCTCGGGAGGAATTGGCTCCGGCAGCCGCTGAGCAATGCCCTCAAAAATGACTCGTTCGGCGTAGCCATTGCTTTCGAGGCCTTCCCACAGGCAGGAATAACCACTGCCCGCCGACTGCCAGCCATTGCATCCCTGATAGCTCAGGTTTACCCGCACCTCCGTCAGCCGTTCGTCGAGAGCTTTGCAGTAAATATTCCCGCGAGCCGCGATGGCCTGCCAGGTGCTCATGCCTTTCACTTCTTTGGTGGTGAGCATCTTCACCGCGCGATTGGCGTCGCCCCAATTGCTGCCCCAGCTAGTCCCGGTTTGCAGGAAGATGACGCCGCTATCTTTCTCCAAATTCTGTGGCTCGACATGCGCATCGGTCAGCGATTCGATCAGCGCATCCCAGACCTGATCCCGAGGAAAACGACAAATGGCTATCCCGAGCCCGCGGCGCACACATTTGCTTATTTTCGATGGGCCAGAATCTTCCTCGGCGGGCGGCGCACCCACGGAGATATTGAGCGCCTTGCGCAGCAGCATTTGGCCATCGCCCCAGCGGCGCTCGGCTACCAGTGCCGGATCGCCCTGGCCGCC
>CAYTXK010000106.1:5960-7419 GCA_964441645.1 uncultured Acidobacteriota bacterium | reverse complement strand
CAACTACCGGCTGTTCTGGACGGGAAACTTTCTTTCCAACATCGGCACCTGGATGCACCAGGTGGCCCTGGGCTGGCTGGTGCTGGAATTGACCAATTCCCCTTTTCGCCTGGGGCTGGTGGGGTTCGCGCAGTTCATCCCGGCGCTGCTTTTTTCTCTCCCCGGAGGCGTGATCGCCGACCGCGTGAACCGGCGGCGGTGGCTGCTGGGAACTCACGCGGTGATGCTGGTGCTGGCCCTGGCCCTCGCGCTCGGGGTGACCTTGGGGGTCATCAACTACCCGGCCATCCTGACCATCGCCTTCCTCCTGGGGACGACCAGCGCCCTCAACTTCCCCGCCTTTCAGGCCATGGTGCGTGACCTCTCCAGTCACGAGGACCTGCTGAATGCCATCGCGCTCAACTCCATGCAGTTCAATGCCTCGCGCTTCATCGGCCCTGCTCTGGCGGGCATTTTCGTCAGCACCGTGGGGCTGGCGAGCTGCTTTTACCTCAACGCCGCCAGCTTCCTCGCCCCTCTGGTGGCGCTCGGGCTGGTGAACTACGCGGCGCAGTCGCCCGCCCGCACAACTTCCATGGGAAAAGACTTGCTCGAAGGCGTTGACTATCTCCGCGCCCATCCCCGCATTCTCTTATTGGTCAGCCTGGTCGCCATGATGAGCCTGTTCGGAATGCCGTACTTGATTTTCCTGCCCGTCTTCGCTCGCGACGTGCTCGGGGTCGGGGCCCGCGGCCTCGGGTATCTTTTTTCGGCCAGCGGCGGCGGGGCGCTCCTGGGAGCGATTCTTCTGGCCGGCTGGCGGGCGGAGTGGAGACGCGGGCCGCTGCTGCTGGGAGGCACGCTGTTCTTTTTCGGCGGCGTGCTGTTGCTGGCGCTCTCGCGCAACTACACTCTTTCGCTCCTCGCCCTGGCGGTGGTGGGCGCGGCCATGGTGTGCGCGGTCGCCACCATCAACAGCCTGCTGCAATCGCTGGTCGCCGACCAAGTGCGCGGCCGCGTGCTCGGCTGGCACTCCATGGCCTACCTCGGCTTCAGCCCCATCGGCAGCCTGCTCGTGGGAGCGTTGGCCGATTGGTGGGGAACGCCGCTGGCGCTGGCCGCCTCGGCGACCGCGCCGTTGCTGGTCACTTTCTTCCTGCTGCTGGCCGTGCCCTGGCTCCGGCACTTGCAATAGGAAAGAAAACAGGGACAATAGAGGCCATGGAAGAAACGCACACTTCAACCCCCGAGAAAGCCGCGCCGGATAAGCCTGTCATCCATCGGGTGTGCGAAGCCTGCAACAACATGTACGCCACCTACGCGGGCTCCAAGCAGCTCCGCTGCCCCAACTGCACCAAAGAACACAGCAAAGAATAAACGCTGGACTCCCACGAAGCGCGTCAGGCGGTAGGACAGGCATTCTTGCCTGTCTTGGCCGCAGGGCGGCCACTTTGTAACCCCACAGGGGAAACAACCGCCC
>CAYTXK010000106.1:0-5950 GCA_964441645.1 uncultured Acidobacteriota bacterium | reverse complement strand
TCGCGGGCGGGCAGACAAGAATGTCTGCCCCACTGAGGACTTCCGACTAGAAGTCACCTCATTAGGGGGTCTTCGGAAGGGCACGGCTTCAGCCGCGCGGTCAAGGTGCTAGGCCGGCTAGCAAACCTTGATAGCCATCATCACGCGGTCGTCCTGGTGGTCGCCGCCGCGGGAAAAAACATCCACGTCGGTGATGATGGCGTCCACGATCTCTTCCGCCGAGCGGTCCAGATTGCTTTTGGCCGTGGCGACCACGCGCTCGGCCTCGTACTGGTTGCCCGCTACGTCGGCGGCTTCCGTGATGCCGTCCGTGCAGGCCAGGATGACGTCGCCCGACTGCAGCTTCAGGTAACCGCGCTCGTAGCGCATGTGGGGGAACAGCCCAATGACGATGCCGCCTTCCTTCAGGAAGACCGCCTCGCCTTCCGGCCGCACCACCATGGGCGGGACGTGGCCGGCGTTGATGTAGTGCAAGCCGCGGCCCCCGAGGTCAATCAGGCCCATGAACAGGGTCATGAACTTCCGCGAGCGCGTGCTTTGCAGAATGGTCTCATTCAAGGTGTAGAGAATGCCTTGCAGCGAATGCACGTGCGGCACCAGCGCGTGCAGCGTCGCTTGCAGGTTCGACATGATCAGCGCCGAGCCGGCCCCCTTGCCTTCCACGTCGGCGACCACGAAGAGCAAGGTGTTGGGGTTCAGTTGGATGAAATCGTAGTAATCGCCCCCCACCTGCCGCGAGCTCTGGTGGCGGACTTGAATCTCAAAGCCCTCGAGGAACGGCGGGTTGTCCGGGAGCAGCGCTCGCTGGATCTCGCGCGCCAGGTTCAATTCCCGCTCCATTTGCTGCCGCTCGATGGATTCCCGGTGCAGCCGCGCGTTCTCCAACGCAATGGCCGAATGGACCGACAAGTCCTGCAAAAATTCGATGTCGGCCGGCGTAAACATTCCCTCGCGCTTGTTCAAAAGCTGCAGCACGCCCACGATCTTCCCGGCGCGGTCATTGATGGGCAGGCAGAGCAGGCTGCGCGTCCGGTACCCGAAGCGTTGGTCGAAGCTGCGGTCAAAGCGCGGGTCGTCGTAGGCGTCGGCCAGATTCAGCACCTCGCCCGTCTGCGCCACGTTCCCCGCAATCCCCCGCCCCATAGGCAGCCGGATTTCCTTCTCCACCAGGCCCTGGGCGACCAGCGACCAAATCTGCTTCTCCTTGTGGTCGACAAGAAACAGGCTGCCGCGGTCGGCGCCCGTGTACTGCGTGGCGATGGTCAGGATGATGTCCAGCAGCTCGGCCAGAACGAGCGTGGAGTTGAGAATCTTGCTGGCCTCGACCAGAAATTGCAGGCGGTCAAGAGCGCGCGCCTGTTCGGCCAGCAGCTCGCGCGCCTCCTTTAAGGTGGCCGGGTTCGGGGTGCTGATGGCTGTATGGGTCAGGCGGGAGGTCACCGGTTCGGCGCTCGTATTAGCCTTCACGTCCGGCGCCATGGTTGTCTCGCGGAGCAGCCCCTTCCCTAAGCGGGTTCTAGAATGACGAGACGGCCATAGTAGGAAAACTCGCCGGCAAAGTAAAGGGAAACTCTGGGCGGGTCGCCGCCGGCTAGCGCCGTTCCAACTGTATCTCAACTATCGGCGTGGCGGCCCAAGCTGGTCTTTAAAAAGTTGGAACGGTACTAGCGCGTCAGCTCGTGAAGGAAAGGCTCCGGCTCGACGGAAGAAAAAAGCAGCTGCCGCTTCAGCGATTTTTGGCGACGCCGAAGACGCCCTTCGAGCGTCTTCACCACATCGCGCATGCGCACCGCCAGTTGCACGATGGTCTCCAGGCGCGTCCGCGCTTCCGGCGAAAGCTCCTTGGCCTCCGCCAGAATCATCTCGGCATTGCCCAGCACGCCGGTGAGCGGGTTATTGATTTCATGCCGCACGATGTGTCCCAGTTCCTCCCGCCACACGGAGCCGCGCTGCAGCACGCGCGCCAGCCACAGGCGCAGCAAAGGACGGTAGTTCCCCGCCTGCAGCAGCACCTCGGTCCCTTCGCGCGCCAACAGGTCGGCGGCCGACTCCTCGTAGCCGGGCGGGATCAACACCAGCGTGGGCACGGCCGCCTCCTCGTGGAAAAGTTGCGGCACCGCCTCGCGCAGGCCGGCATACACGGCGAAGGCGCAGAGGATGGCTCGGACCGCACCGGCCTCCGCGACCCCGACGACCTCGGCCGGGCCCGCCACAGCGTCGAGGCGCACCCCGAGCCCTGTCGCCGCCAGGCCGCGAGCCAGAGTCTCTTCTTCTTCGGGGCGTACGGCCACCAAGAGAACGCGGTCTTCACCCCCAGGCGCTGCCGGATTGCCGTTGGTCATGGTCTTCTCCTTCACTGCCGGTCGGTGGTAAATCGTTCATTGCACGCGCGGCGCCCCCTCGGCGGGCGGGGCCACCTCCAGGTCGTGGAGCAGGTTGCTCACCATGGAGCGCAGTTCGTCCACATGGAAAGGCTTGGCCAGGTAGGGCAGATGCGTCTGCTCGAGAAAGCTCAGCGTCTCCCGCGCCAGCGTGTCCCCGGTGGTGAACAGCACCCGCCGCGCCAGCCCCGGCTGCCGTTCCAGCAGCAGGCGATGGAAACCCGGCCCGTCCAGCTCCGGCATGCGGATGTCGCAAATAATCAACTGGAACGGCTCGCGGAAAACTTCGGCCAGGGCGCGGCGGCTGTCGGTGTGCACCCGCACCGTGTGTCCCTGCTGCCGCAGGGCGTCCGCGATTAGGTGAGCCACCACCGGCTCGTCATCCACCACCAGAATCCGCTGGCCCTCTTTCTTGACCCCGCGCGCTGGAACCCGAGTGGCCACCACCGGGCGTGGCCGCGCCGCCACCGGCTCCACCGGCAGCTCCACCGCGAAGGTGGCGCCGCCGCCGGAACTGCTCTCCACCCGAATGTCGCCCCCGTGCTCGCGCACAATCGCTTGCGAAATCGAGAGCCCCAAACCCGTTCCGTCCGGCGCCGCCTTGGTCGTGAAAAAGGGATCGAAGATGTGCGGCAGCACCGCCGGGGGAATCCCCGGGCCGTCGTCAGTGACTTCCACCCGCACGCACCCTTCCTCGGGCAGCCAGCTCGTCCGCAGGGTAATCCGGCCGTGCTGGCGCTGGCTGCGGATGGCCTGCTCGGCGTTGAGCAGCAGGTTCAAGAACACCTGCTGCAACTGATTGGGGTCGCCCCGCACAGCAGGAATGCGTGAGGAGAATTCCTGCGCCACTTGGATGTTATCGATTTTCAACTCATAAGAGCGCAGGGAGAGCGCCCGCACCAGGGTTTCGTTCACGTTGACCGGTTGCTTTTCCGCCCGGTCCCCGCGCGCAAACAGCAGCAGGCTCTTGACGATGCGCCCCGCCCGCTCCGCCTCCACCCGCAGCCGCCAGACCTTCTCCTGCAGCTCCGGCGAGAGGCTTTCAGCTCGCAGCAGCTCCGCGTAACCCGCCACCGCCGTCAGCGGGTTGTTGAGTTCGTGGGCGATGCCAGAAAGGAGCTGGCCCAAGATGGCCAGCTTCTCCCGCTGCACCACTTTGTCCTGGAGAATCCGCTGGGGGGTGATGTCGCGGTAGACCTCCAGGCGTCCGAGGCAGATCTGTTCGGCATCGAGCAGCGGCCGCGCATAGCGCTCCAGCACGCGGCGCCGCGGACGAAGGAGCTCCAGCTCATCCCAGGCCACCTCTCGGGGCTGGGCGGCCAGTTCTTGCCACCGGGCCAGCATCTCCTCGGAAGCACTGAAGTTCGTCTTGAGCCGCTCCAGCACCTCGCTCTGCCGAACCCCGGGTCCGAGCTCCTGCAAGTTCACACCGAACAGTTGCGCCAACCGATGATTGGCGGCCACCACCGTGCCGGCCGGGTCGAGCACCCACACGCCGTCCTGCACCGAATCCAGCAGGCCGAGATAGCAGGCGTGGTGAAGGCGGGCGTCCTCGTCCGCCGCCGGCTCGAGTTCTCTCGTCCGCACAAAACCCAGCACCAGCGGCGGCCCCTCGGGCGGCGGCGGCAGGTCCGAGAGGCGCAGCAGGCAGGGCTGCCAGGCCCCAGCCTGGGTACGCCACTCCACCTCCAGCTCGAGACTCTGTTGCGGGCGCTCTTGCAGCCACAGGCAGAGCCTTTCCCAGTGCGCCGGGCGGAGGAAATCGGCCAGCGAGCGCTGGTCGAGTTCTTCTTCGGTAAACCCGCTCAGGTGCAACAAGGCCCGGTTGGGCAGCAGCAGACGCCCGCTGAGGCTGAGGAAGAAAACTCCCTCGGCAAAATGATCAAACAGCGCCTGCAGACGCCAGCGGTCGCGGTCGAGGAGCCGCTTGCCGTGCCGCTCGGCCACCGCCGACGCCGCCAGCAAGGTCAGAGCCGTGCCCTCTCGAGCCTTGTCTCCCTCGGCGCCCAGCGGATGCGCGCCGCACAGGAGCAATACACCCGACGAGTGCTCGCCCCCTCCCAGCGGCGCCACGGCCAACTGCAAACCGCTGGCGGCTAACTCGGGCAGCCAGGGCGCGAAGGCCGCCTCAAGCTCACCCGGCCCGCAAAGAACCGGTCGGGATTCCGTCTCCGCCCGCTCCCAGGGAAATACGCTCGAGCCGCCCCGGGGCAGCCGCGCTGGCAGCAGGTGCGTGGCTCCCGCCGCCGCCGCTTGCTCCCAACCGTCGGTCTGGCGCTCGTAGAGCCCGGCCGCCTCTACGCCGGGTCCTAAGGAAGCTCCCGCCAACTGCTCCAGCACGCCCGGGGTCAGCCAGCGTTCGAGCAACGCCGACTCCACGCCATGCCGGCGGGCGGTCTCCTCCTCGACTCTTTCGAGCTCGGCCCGCAGCCCGCGACCCTCAAGAAGCAAAGCCGCCAGCGAAGCCAATCCGGTCGCCGACTCCAACTCCTCCGCTGTCGGCTCCGGCGCTTCGCCCCGGAACAGGACCACTAAACAACCAAAGGTGCGCCCGCGCGACGCCAACGGAAACAGCAACACCTCCCGCCCGGCGAGCAGCGGAATTTCGTTCGGGCTCGGTCCCGCCTCCACCCACTGTGACTCTTCCCGCCCCAGCGCCTCCTGCCACGAGGGCAGCGCTTCCAGCGACAACTCTCCCCCCACTTCCCACTCCGGCATCGAGGCCACCAGGGGCCTCAATTGCTGGCGGCCGGGGTCGTATTCCAGCAGGGCGACGGCTTCGGAGTCGAAGAACTCTCCCAGCAAAAGACAAACTTCACGACAAGCGTCTTCCCAATCGGCGCCCTGAGCCGCCTCCCGAACCATCTCCAGCAGGCGCGCCGTTATGCGGGGCTGAACGTTTCGCTCGAACCATCTCGGCATGGCAAACGCCTGGCTCCAGCCACTCCAATCGGCACAATGTCCCCTACCTCTGCAAGCAGTCTGCTGGCCACTTGCTGCACCCCGGAACCCCTTACCCGCCAAGGGGATAGAGAAAGACGCCCAGGCAGGGCGAACAGGAAATCTCAAAATGAAACTAGGCAGATTTCCCAAATGCGATTTAGATTAGAAAGGCAGCCGGGAAGCTCAGAGGCAGCCGACGCGTAGCAACTGCCCTCACCCTGTCATTCCGAGCCCCCGAAAGCCAGCCTTGGCAGGCATTCGGGGCGAGGAATCTGCTTTTCCTAGGCCTCGAGCTCATACTCCTTCAGCTTGCGGTAGAGCGTCGTCTTCCCGATCCCCAGCAGCCGCGCCGCCAGCAATTTGTCTCCGCGCAGTTCCTTGATAGCCAGCAGGATGGCGCGTTTTT
This sequence comes from uncultured Acidobacteriota bacterium, assembly GCA_964441645.1. Lineage (GTDB taxonomy): Bacteria > Acidobacteriota > Terriglobia > Acidiferrales > 2-02-FULL-67-57 > CAYTXK01. Next base: position 220 of record CAYTXK010000106.1, on the reverse strand, counting down.
CAAGCTCCCGCAGCGGCAGGATTCCTTCCGGGGCCAGCGAAGGCTGCCCCGTAGCCGCCAGGGGGACTTGCAGGTTCGAGGGCAGGTCGGCCGTATGCAGGATGGGCCCGCTGCCCAGGGCTGCCGCTCGCTCGATGACGTTCTCCAGCTCGCGCACGTTTCCCGGCCAGTTGTAGCTCATCAGTCGCGCCATCGCCTCTTCCGAAAAGCCTTTGAGCGG
>CAYTXK010000105.1:0-7432 GCA_964441645.1 uncultured Acidobacteriota bacterium | reverse complement strand
TAATCAGGTCGCGCCGCACCGAGTCCTGCAACTGCGTCTGCCAGTTCCAGCCCACCGCGCCGGGGGCGTGCCCTGTGTCGTAAGCCGCGGTGTCCACGTCCACCTCGACGACGCGCACCCGGGCGTCATCGAGGTGCTCGGCGACCCACTGGGTTGAAACTAGAACTTCCTTGTTGGCATAGTCACCCATAACGTCCTCCTCCAGACTATCCTATTAGATGACTAGGATATGGAGCCGGTTCAGACCAGCAGCACCCAGACGTCGATGACGAAGTGCACCACCATCAGCCAGTAGAGGTCGCGCCGCCAGAGAAAAATCCCCGAGAAAACCAGCGCCACGAGAAACGCAAACACCACGTTCAGCGCCCCGAGATAGGAGTGCCCGGCGGCAAACACCAGCGCCGGAAAAAGCACCGCCAGGGGCAGGTGCCCGCTCCAGCGATAGGTCCACACGATGGCAAAGCCGCGGAAGAAGGTTTCCTCCATCACGGCGGCCATCAGCCCCAGGAAGACCCAGAGCACGCGCTCGCCGGGATAAATCGGCACCAGCCAGTGCGAGCCGGTGGCGCGCAGCACGTGCTGGGGACTCGAAAGCACCGCCGCTCCCAGGAAGAAAACCACCAGCCCCAGGGCCAGGGTGATGCGCCGGGCGCTTAGCGCCGGAAAGCCAATGGTAGCCAGGCGCTCCTCGCGCACCGCCAGCGCCAGCAGCATCAAGACCAGCAGCACAGCCTGCTTGGCGATGGCGAAGCCCGCGTAGGCGGCGCGGTAGAGCGCGTCCTGCTCCACCAGGAAGGCACGCACCGGCGGGATCCAGAACTGCGCGTACTGCACCACCAGCGCCAGGCCCAGCAGGCCGGTGACGGCGAGGAAGCCGGGGTCGAGCCCTTCTGCTTCTTCCTCCGGCTCCGGCGCGCCCGATTCGGGCGCGCCGGATTCGGGCACATGCGCCGCCCAGCGCTCGAACTCTTCCAGCCACCGCGGCCGCCAGTCCCGCCAGCGGCGCGACCCGCCGCGGGCCGGCTTCCCGCTGGGCGGGGCCGGCTCGCCATAGATTTTCAGTTCCATTCCGCTTGCGCCCATCTCGCCACTGCTCTCAAGCTATAATCAGATTTACGATGACGCGCAACCAGAAAGCGATTCTGGCGCCGGCGGCCCTGGTGGCGGCTTTGGCAGCGATGCTGCTCGCGGGCGACCCACCGGCCGTGGCCCGCCTAGCGGACGGGCAGGCGCAGGGCGAGGCCCGCTGGCGTCAGCTCCGCGAAGCCATGGTGCGGTTCACCATCGAGCAGCCCACCGACATGCGCGAGCCGGTGCGCGACCCGCGCGTGCTCGCGGCCATGCGCCAGATTCCCCGCCACGAGTTCGTCCCCGCCGACCTGCGCGCGCAGGCCTACGACGACCACCCGTTGCCCATCGGCTACGGACAAACCATTTCGCAGCCCTACATCGTCGCCAAGATGACCGAGCTCGTCGCGCCGCAGCCCGGCGACCGCGTTTTGGAGCTGGGGGCGGGCTCGGGCTACCAGGCGGCGGTGCTCTCGCCGCTGGTCAAAGAAGTCTACACGATGGAGATCATCGAGCCGCTGGGGCGAGCGGCCAGCGAGCGCCTCAAGCGCCTCGGCTACCGCAACGTGGAGGTGAAAATCGGCGACGCCTACTTTGGCTGGCCGGAGAAGGCGCCCTTCGACGCCATCGTGGTCACCGCCTGGGCCACGCACGTGCCGCCGCCGCTGCTGGAGCAGCTCAAGCCCGGCGGCCGCATGGTCATCCCCGTAGGCAGCGTTTTCTTTCAGCAGAATCTGATCGTCGTCCACAAAGGGAAAACCGCCAGCGACCTGCGCATGGAATCGGTGATGCCGGTGGCTTTTGTCCCGCTCACCGGCACACATGGCCCGCCACGCGAATAAGCGCGAGCTTGTCTTTCTCATTTGAGGAAGGCATCATAACGCGCCGCAATGAAGCCCCTGCGCCGCTTGCTCACCTTTGAGAACGCGCTCAACCTGCTCCTGGTGTTTCTCCCCGTAGCGTTGGCTCTGCAGTGGATGCACGGCAGCCCGGTGGCGGTGTTTCTGGCCTCGGCGGTGGCCATCGTGCCGCTGGCGGGGCTGATGGGAAAAGCCACCGAGCACCTGGCCGAGCAGATGGGAGAAGGGCTGGGCGGGCTGCTCAACGCCACCTTCGGCAACGCCGCCGAGCTGATCATCGCCTTGATGGCGCTGCGGGCCGGCTTGCACGACGTGGTCAAAGCCTCGCTCACCGGCTCGATTATCGGGAACCTGCTGCTGGTGCTGGGCCTCGCAGCGCTGGTGGGCGGGCTGCGCGCCGAGTCGCTGCGCTTCAACCGGACGGCCGCTTCGGTGAGCACCACGCTGCTGGCGCTGGCCGCTATCGGGCTGGTCATCCCGGCTATTTTTCACCGGGCCGCCACGGAGCGCAGCGGGCTGCACGAGCTCGAGCTTTCGACCGAGATCGCGGTGGTGTTGTTCGCCACCTACCTGCTTTCGCTGGTGTTCACGCTGCGCACCCACGCGCATCTCTACGTCGGGGCCGCGCACGAAAGCGAGGCGGCGCTCGGGGTCGCCGCCTGGAGCCGGGGGAAGTCCCTCGCCGTGCTGCTCGCGGCTACGGCGGGCGTGGCGGTGATGAGCGAGCTGCTGGTGCGTTCCATCGAGCACGCCGCGCTCTCGCTGGGGATGACGCAGGTGTTCGTGGGCGTGATTCTGGTGGCCATCATCGGCAACGCCGCCGAGCACTCGACCGCCGTGCTGGTGGCTCGCAAGGGCAAGGGCGACCTGGCGGTCAATATCGCCGTCGGCTCGAGCTTGCAGATCGCCCTTTTCGTGGCGCCCTTTCTGGTTTTTGCCAGTTACGTCGTGGGCAGCCGCCCGATGGACCTGGTGTTCACGCCGTTCGAGGTAATGGCGGTGGCGCTGTCGGTGCTGGTGGTCAACATGATTGGCTCCGACGGCGAGGTCAACTGGATGGAAGGTATTATGCTCCTGGCCGTCTACCTGATCCTGGGCCTTGCTTTCTACTTCCTCCCCGCCTGAAATTCGTTTCAAGTTACTGAAAATAAACAGCTTAGTCTTAGCTATCCGCTGTCCTGAAGACCGGCGGAAAGGCCCCAGGAATGGCGCTGTGGGGCGTTCAGGAGCCGGCCGTACCTTACTGCCCCCGGCCGCCGATCGTGGCTGCCAGGACCGGTGTCTGGCCAGACACCGGCCTCCCCTGTGGGGCTGCCGAGCCCCAATAGGTGCTACGCGGAGCTAGAGTTTGCGATCGAAAGTCAGGTTCTGGAGCAGGTCGTCGAGCTGCTTCTGAGCGGCGGCGCGCGCGTCTTCGAGTTTCGCCCGCTCGGCCCGCAGTGTTCCCAGCTTGTTTTCCTGCTGCTCCAACTGCCGGATGTAACGCAGGCGCAGGTTAGCCTCTTCCGGCGTGCCGCCGAGGCGGGAGAGGTTGTTGCGCACGCGCTCCTGGTCGCGGAAGATTTCGTTCTGATCCTGCTCGAGCGTGGCAATCTTTTTGTTCAGTTCGTCAATCTCGTTTTTCTTGGCGACGATGCCCTGCAAAGCCTTCTCGATTTCGGCGTCAATGGTCTTCTGCCGCACCCAGAGGCCAATCTGCTCGGGAGTGATGTTGGAGAGCCCGTAGACCGTCTCCTGCGGGTTCTCCTCGCGGACGGCAAACTCGGTGGTGGTCTTGGGCTTGGCCTCCAGGCGGAAGCGGTGGAAGCTGGCGCTCGACTCGGCGGGGGCGGGGGTTTCGACCAGCGACCAGCCAGGACGCACTGGATGCTCGAGGACAACTATGCGCACCTTTTCGTCATTGTTACGAAGTACGTAAGTCTTCTTTTCGACCACTTTGGTGTGCAGGCGCATGAGGCCGCGGAGGATTTCGACGCGCTCGACGCGCTCGCGCTCGGTGTCGCGGTTGGTGGTGACTTCGACGCCGAGGTCGAGGGCGTAGCTCAACAGGCGGCGCTCCTGCGGGTTGAGGGTTTCGGTGAGGCCTTCGCCGGCAAAGGCGTTCGAGTCAATGACGGTGAAGGAGCCCTGGTCGAGCGTCAGGCCGCTCGAATTCTTGAGCCACACGGCCAGCCGGGGGCGACGTTCTCCCGAGGCCTCGTTGTAAAGGGAAACTTTTTCGCCTTCGACTTCGGTGTGAATGATGGGGAGCAGCGCCGACTGGTTGCGGCGGATGGTTACCGGCTGGCGCAGCTTGTACTCGAACTGTTCGCCGAGCGCCTGGCCGCGGGCGCCTTCTATTGCTGCCTGGTTGCGCATCACTTCGCCGATGCGGCCGCCGACGATGCCCATCGCAGAGACTGCGGGCGCCTCGGCTACCTTGGCCGCCCTCTCGCGGCGGGCATCGCTCAACTCATCCTTCTCTTGCGCCATGTTGGCCAGGCCTTCTTCCGGCGCACCACCAAGAGAAAAGCTCAGCGAGGTCACGCGGCCGCTATGCACGGAGATGCCGTCATAGTTGGCCGACCCGAAGGCGGGGTGAACGGCCTGCAAATTGTAAGTTCCCGGGGCGAGCCCACTGAAGCTGAAACGGCCACTGGCGTCGGTGGCGCCTTGGCGGGCGACGCTTCCGTCCTGACCCAATACTTGCACGGTGGCGCCCGGCACGGGATTTCCGCTGGCATCCACAACCACGCCGGCAATCGCTGCCTGGCCGGCGGGGACTTCGAGCGTGGACTCGTGAGTTTGCGGGCTCACCTGAAAACCCTGTGGCAGGGGGATGACCGGCCGGCGGGCGTAGAGCGGCTGCGAAAGATTCTGAATGAAGCTGACCGGCGCGCCGGCGACCAGCGACAACTCCACATCCGTCCAGTCCATAGGCGTGGTGTTGTCCACGATGGCCCAGCCCTGCAGCAGCGGCTTCTGCTTTTCATCGAGCACGATGCGGTAGGTGGTTTTCCAGATAGGCGCTTCCGAGGTGTAGCTGACGTAAAGCTGGCGCGCACCCGAGCCAGAGGTTTGGATTTGCAGACGGCGGACGTCGCGCTGGTGCGAAGAACTCAGCAGTTCGAGGTAGCGGCCGAGGTCGCTGGCGAGTGAAGCATCCACCAGGCGCAGCGCGCCGGCGGATTCGAGCTCCACGGTGCGGATTTCGCCCGCCGGGGTGAAGATGGCCAGCTCGGCCACTTGCACGGTGGCGCCCGGGCCGCTCGAGCGCGTCTTGAGCTCGGCGCCCATCAGGCGCCCCGAGACCGGCCCGCCCGGGGCACGGATTTCGATTTCCGTGCCGCGAATCTGATTGAGAAAGCTGACCAGGCCCTGCGACGTGCCCAGGTTGATGGGAAGCTCGGCCAGGCGCCGGTCGAGCGGGGCGGCGGAGTCGTAGGTCACGCCCGCCACCTGGCCGTGGCCGAGATCAATCACGGTGAGCGACTTGAGCACGTCGTTCAACTGCGCGCTGGGCAGCACAATCTCCACCACCTGCTGGCCGCTCACCTGACCCAGGTGCTCGAAGTAGCCGATACCGTTTTTGTAGAGCACCACCTTGCGCACCGGAATCGGCACCGCCGCTTCCGCCGCGGCCGCCGAAGGCGCGCACATGAAAAGGACCAAAACCACTGCCAGCCACCTGCGCATCGTGTCTCCTCCCCTTCGCTGGGTTGTTCTATTCAACACTCAACGACACGAGGAATCAACTACCAAACCCGCTACAATGCTGGCCATGCGGCGCCGGTTCGCCCTGCTGCTGGTCTCCGCCGCCGCGCTCGCCTACCAACTGGCCCTGATGAGGGCCTTTTCTATCACGCTCTGGCACCACTTCGCCTACATGGTAATCTCGATGGCCCTGCTGGGGTTCGGGGCCAGCGGGACTTTTCTGGCTTTGTGGCGCCGCAGGAGTACGGGGAAGGCCGAGGCGGCCTTCGCTCTGTTCACCACTCTCTTCGCTCTTTCCCTGCCCGTCTGTTTTGTGGTGGCGCAACGCATCCCCTTCGACCCCTTTCTGGTGCTGTGGGACGCCCGGCAGCTTCTGGTGCTGGGCGCCTACTACCTGGTTTTCTTCCTTCCCTTCTTTCTCGGCGCGACCGCCATCGGGCTCGTGCTCATCGAGCAGGCCCGCGAAGCCCCGCGCGTCTACTGCCTTAATCTCCTGGGGTCGGGCCTGGGTTCCCTGCTGCTGATAATTTTTCTTTACCTCGTTCCGCCCGAGCGCAGCGTCCTGCTCATCTACGCGCTGGCCGCCACGGGGGCGCTGCTGGCGCTCGAGGCTCTGCGGCCCGCGGCACGCGTGCTGGCACTGGCGGCGCTGGTGGGCACGTTCTACTTCTTCCAGTTCAGCGGTGCCCTCGCGCTTCACCCCTCGCAGTACAAGAGCCTGAGCGTCAGCCTGAATCTTCCGGCGGCCGAGATCGTGGCGGCGCGCTATTCCCCCCTGGGCCGGGTGGACGTTCTGCGCAGCCCGGCATTTCGCCACGCCCCGGGCTTGAGCCTGGCGGCGCGCGCCACCCCGCCGGCGCAACTGGGCTTGTTCGTGGACGGGGAAAGCGCGGGCGTTCTGACGGCCTTTGACGGCCGCCGCGAACCTTTGGCCTTCCTCGACTGGACAACCACCGCCGCGCCTTATCACCTGCTTGCGAATCCGAAGACGGCGCGGGTATTGATTCTGGGCGCGGGCGGCGGCAGCGATGCACTGCTGGCGCTCTACCACGGGACGGGAGGCATCGAGGCGGTCGAACTCAACCCGCAAGTCATCGAGCTGGCGCGCCAGACTTTCGGCGACTTCACCGGACACCTCTATGACCAGCCCGGGGTAGCGGTTCGCGTCGGCGAAGCGCGCGCTTACCTGGAGCGGGCGGCGCGCGACCCGAGCGGCAGCGACCGCTTCGACGCCATCCAGCTTTCTTTAGTCGACTCGCTCGCGGCTTCTACGGCGGGCGTGCAGGCGCTCAACGAAAGCTACCTGTACACGGTCGAGTCCCTCGAGCGCGCGCTGGAGGCGCTGCGGCCCGGGGGCGTGCTGGCGATTACGCGCTGGCTCAAGATGCCGCCGCGGGATGAATTGAAGCTTTTTGCTACCGCAGTCGAAGCCCTCGAAGCCCGCGGCGTGCGACCGGGCGAACAGTTGGCGCTGGTGCGCTCGTGGGCGACGGCGACGCTGCTGGTCAAGCGCAACCCGTTTACGCCCGAGGAGCTGGCGGCGCTGAAACAGTTTTGCCAGGAGCGCCTGTTCGACCTTGATTACTACCCCGGCGTGCAAGCGGCGGAAACCAACCACTTCAACCACCTGGCGCGCTCGTATTATTTTGAGGCGGCCGAGGAGCTTCTGGCCGGGGGCGCGCGCCGCGCCGCCTTTCTGCGCGACTATCCATTCAACGTCGGTCCGGCCACCGACGACCGGCCCTACTTCCAGCACTTCTTTCGCTGGCAGGCTCTACCGCAGTTGTTGCGCACCTACGGGCGCCAGTGGC
>CAYTXK010000104.1:0-7443 GCA_964441645.1 uncultured Acidobacteriota bacterium | reverse complement strand
CCTTGAGCTTGGAGCAGACCTCGAGGCCGTCCATTTTGGGCATGCGGATGTCGAGCAGGATGGCGTCGGGCTTCTCCATCACCGCTTTCTGAAAAGCGTCCTCGCCGTCTTCAGCGGTGATAACGGTCAATCCCTGGCGGCTCAACACCATCTGCATGATGCGGCGGATGGCAGCGTCGTCGTCGGCCACCAGGATTTTCTTGCCTTCGATTCCAGCCATTTCCCCGCTCGCCGCCTAGCCGTTCCCGGGCGGCGCGCCGCTCCGCGGGGGAACGGCGGCCACGCCCGTGCGCGAAGAGTGAAAACCAGACAAAGGCCTGCCGGCGCTGAAACCGGCATCGTACTGCCAGGCACAAGCGCAGTCAAGCACACCCGGAAGAAGAACCGGCCACAGAGGTGAGGAGCGCAAGGGCTTGCGGCGCCGTGGTAAGATGCCACACAGACTAGGTTTTTATGCCGGACACGCAGACCATTCCCGAGGCGCTGCTCGAAGTCACGGAGGCAGATGGTACGCGCCATCAGGCGCAGGTCACCGAGTCGCCGTTCCTGATTGGACGCGGCGCCGAGGGCGGCAACCACCTGCACCTGGCGGACAAGCGCGTCTCGCGTCGCGCCGCCGCCGTGGTCTACTCCAACGGCGACTTTACGGTCGAAGACCTGGGCCAGCGCCACGGAGTTTTTGTCAACGGCGAGAAAGTCGAAGCCCCGCGGCCGCTCCAGGACGGCGACATCATCACCATGGGCACGGCCGAGTCGCTGCAAATCGTCTTCCACTCGGGACCGGGGCGGGACGCCCTGCCGCAACTTCTCTCGCGCCTGGAAGAAGCCCCGGCACTCGAACCGGGGGCCCGCGACCTGCGGACACTGGGGCTGTTGCTGGAGGCCACGGCGCTGTTGCAGTCGCACCTGCCGCTCGAGGAGCTGCTGGGGGCCATGGTGGACCGGGCGCTCACGGTTACCGACGCCGACCGGGCCGTGCTTCTGGAGGTGGTGCCGGGGAGCGAAATGCGTCCTCTGGTGGCCCGCCTGCGGGGGGGCCGGCGCGCAGCTCCGGAGAGCATAACGCCCGCCAAGACGGCGGTGGAGCAGGCGCTGAAGACGCGCCGCAGCGTGGTGGAAGAGGACGTCAGCCGCGCCGGCGGGCGTCTAGCGGTAGCGACCAGCGTGGTGGAGCAACAACTGCGCTCGATTATCGCTCTGCCGCTGCAATCGCTGGCGGCCATGCGCAGCAGCGACCAGACCATGATCGCCACCGGCGGCGAGATGCTGGGGGTGCTCTACCTCGACAGCCGCCGCCCGGCCGCCTTTTCCCGGCTGCAACGGCAGATCCTCGACGCCCTGGCCCGAGAGTCCGCCAGCGTGCTCGATAACGCCCGCCTGCTGCAAAAAGAACAGGAACGCCGCCGCATGGAGCACGATCTGGCCATCGCCCGCAGCATCCAACAAGCCCTGCTCCCCACCGACTTCAAACCGTTTCCCCACGTGCAAATCACGGGGATGAACCGCCCCTGCCAGGAGGTGGGGGGCGACTATTTCGACGTCATGCAGAGGGGGCCGGGCCAGGTGGCTTTCCTGATCGCCGACGTCTGCGGCAAAGGCCTGGGGGCGGCCTTGCTGACCACCATGCTGCAAGGGAGCTTTTGCGCCATGGGGCTGGGCCAGGACCCTGGCCTGGTGTTCAGCAACATCAACCGCTTCATCTGCGACCGCACAGCGGTGGAGCGCTACGCCACGCTGTTTTTCGGCATCCTCGACACCACGGGCCGCTTGGACTTCATCAACGCCGGCCACCCCTCGCCCTTCCTGATTCACGGGGGCACGGTCGAAGCTCCCTTCATGGCCGACTGCCTGCCGCTGGGGCTGATTCCTAAGGCGGACTTCCAGGCCTGCACGCTCACGCTGTCCCCCGGGGACACGCTGGTATTGTTCACCGATGGCGTCAACGAGGCTACCAACACCCGCGACGAGCAGTTTGGAATGGAGCGCTTGCAGAAGCTCATCGCCGGGAAGACACAGGCGTCGCTGGCGGAATTGCAGTCGGCGATTGACACCGCCGTAGAAGACTTCTCGCGCGGCGCCTACCAGGCGGACGACATCACCATGCTGCTGGTGCGGTACGTGGGCGGCGGCCCGACGAACTAGCCTTCCTGCGGCAGGCAAGCCTGCCATCCGTTCTTCAACCCAGGTCCGGGTCCACTTGCAAGGCGTCGTTGAAGCGATTGGTGAAGTTGGCGGTGCACACCACCAAGGTCAGCTCGACAATCTGCTCCTCGGTGAAGTGGGCCCGCAGCTCGTCCAGGGCGCGCTCGCGCAGCCCGGCGGCGCCGCGCGTCATGCGCTCGGCATAGAGGATCACCGCTCTGTCCTTGTCGTCGAAGAGCGGGCTGCGGCGGTAGAAAGTCAACGCCCGGATGTGCTCCTCGGTAACGCCAATCCGCTTCGCCGAAGCGGTGTGGGCGCGCGTTCAATACTCGCAGCCGTTGATCAGCGAGGTCTTCAGGTAGGCCAGCTCTTTGTAGCGCTGGTCGAGCGGCCCGTCGCCCATCACCGCCCCGTAGAGCGGCACGAACTGCTTGAGCACGCCGGGCCGATGGGCCATGGCAGCGAAGAAGTTGGGCATGTGGCCGAACTTTCCCGTCATCTGGTCGTAGAGAGAATGCACCTCGGCTGCTGCTTTTTCTTTGGGAAGTGGGTTGACGACCGCCATGGGGTGAACCTCCTGCCGCTCGGTTACGGGGATGGAGAAATCAATCTACCCCGTCCGTGGCAATAAGGCAATCGGGTTGACGCGGGGCGGCTTTCTTGTTACATCTCTCCCTGGCATCGCGGGAGAGGGTTACGGCGGTCGAGCTCACCATCCTGGGCAGCGGCTCTTCAGGCAATACCGCCCTCCTCTCCACCGAGCGCACACGACTGCTTCTCGACGCTGGACTCTCTAAGCGCGAGACGCTGAAGCGGCTCGAAGCGGCCGGGCTGTTGGGCGAGGCTATAACTGCCATCCTTATTTCGCACGAGCACGCCGACCACGCCGCTCACCTGGCCGCGCTGGCGGATGAGTTCGCTGTGCCGGTCTATATGAGCGAAGGCACGCGCGAGGCGCTCGCGGAGGCGCAAGCGCTCGACGCCCTGGCGGCCGTGGAGAGTTTCCGCCCCGGCCGGCCGTTCGTCATTGGCGACATCGAAATCGCCCCCTTCGTCATCCCCCACGACGCCCGCGAGCCGGTGGGCTTCCGCTTTGCCGCGGCCGGGGTGAAGCTGGCCGTGGCGGTGGACCTGGGGTTCCTCACTCACCTGGTCAAGGAGCAACTGCGGGAGTGCGATGCCATCGTGCTCGAAGCCAACCACGACCTGGAGATGCTGCGCCAGGGGCCCTACCCCTGGTTTATCAAGCAGCGGGTGATGAGCCGGCTGGGTCATCTCTCTAACGACGCCCTGGCGGCTTTTTTGGAGCACGACTTTGACGGCGCCGCCCACTTTTTTGTGCTCGCCCACCTGAGCGAAAACAACAATTCGCCTGAACTCGCCCGGATGGCCGCCGCACAGGCTCTGGAGCGCCGCCGGGGGCGTTTCCCGCTCTCGCTGGCTGCAACCCCGGAACTGCTGGTGACTTCTCAGCGCACGCCGCTGGGACCGTTGCACTTCTAACACACAAGGTAGGACATGTTGATTACTAGACTGCGCTCCCTGACGGTAACTGTGGTGATCTTGGCCGCCTTTTTTACACCCGGGGTTCACGGGCAAGAAACGCTGCCTCCCGAAGCCCGCGAAACAGACCAGGTGGTTATGGACGATGGGTTCCAATATCGCCTGGTCGACTTTGGGCTGGGGAGTTTGGGCTGGGCCGTGCGCCACACGGCGGTGCCTGCGGGCACGCCCACGAAAGTCTTCTGGTACATGATCGAGGTGACCAATGTAGCCGGGCAGCAAGTCGCCCAGCCCAAGTACGTGTGTTTCATGCCGTCGACCAGCGGACCCTGTGCGCTGACCGATAACCAGGGGAAGCGGTACTACACCGGGCCGGTTTTCTCCGGCCTTTCCTACCCGGGGGTTTACGACCCCACCCCTAAGGAGTACAAGGATTCTGCGGGCGAGTACAAGCCGGGGGAGCACCGGTACTTTATTCGCTATTGCGACTCCCGGGATTTCGGGCCCGACACCCAGTGGTTCCGTTTGCCCATGAACGAGCAAACCTCTTTCCTGCTGCCGCATCCTCTGCAGCGAAACCGGAAACTCGACACCCATCCCCGCTTCAAGCAAGAACCGAGCAAGCCAGAGACCTGGCCTCCCAAAGTCTTTCTGGTAAGCCCGGAGCGAGCCGAACAGCCCTGACGCTCCTCGAGAATAGAGTGCGCCCCTCGGCGGGACCGCGGCGCTTTTAGTGGCAGGGAAAGCAACAACCGGGTAGAAAGGCCAATGCCTCTCCGCGACGGAACCTCACTGCTCTTGCTGCTCAGCGCGCTGGCGTTTTCGCCCGCCCGGGCCCAGGAAGCAGACACGGCGCCCCCCGCTCAACTGCGGGCCACGACGGCCGCGGCCATCTCGACGGAGAGCGAAAAAAAACTTCGGGCCGGCTTCGAATCCCTCTACAACATGGATTTCGACGGCGGCTTGCGCCTCTTCCGGGAAGTCGCGGAGGCGGAGCCGGAGAGCGCCACCGCCGGCGCCTTCTGGTCTTCCGCTCTTCTTTACAAAATCCTCGCGCACCAGGGCACGCTGCAAAGCCAGTTGTTTGTCACCACTAACGAATTTCTCCGCCACCCGCGCGTGCCCGTGGACTCCGAACTGGATAAAACTTTTCAGACGGTGACTGACAAAGCAGAGCAGCGCGCTCGCCAGCGGGTTCAGAAAAACCAGAACGACGCCGACGGGCTCTTCGCCTTGGGGCTGATCTACGGCAACCGCGCCAACTACCTGGCGGGAGTGAAAGCGGAATACCTCCGTGGGGTGCGCATGGGCGAGAAATCCTACGACTACGAAAAGCGCCTGCGGGCGCAGCACCCCGAAATCCACGACGCCGGGGTGGTGCTCGGCATTCGCCAGTACATTATCGGCTCGCTCCCCGGCACCGCCCGCTTCCTGCTGTTTTTTGTCGGAGCCCGCGGCAGCCGGGAGCGTGGGCTCGAATACCTCCAGGAGGCAGCCGGGCACGGCGAATTCCTGCGCACCTATGCGCAAATCCTGCTGACGGTGGCCTGGATCCGCGAGGGGCAGCGCGAGCGCGCCTTGGCGCAGCTCGAAAACTTCCACGCCCGCTACCCGCGCAATCCGATCTTTCTTCTCGAGCTGGTGCGGCTCTATCGCCGGCTGGAACGCTACGAGCCCGCGGCCCGGGCCGCCGGAGAGCTGCTGGCGGAACTTACGGCGCATACCCATAACCCGCGCGTAGTCGGGCCGGAGGATGCCTTGCTCGAGTACGGGCTCATCGAAGCCGCCCAGGGGCAGCTTGACCTGGCCTTGGAGTCGTTCCACCGGGTGGGGAAAGTTCCGGGCGCCAGTAAGCTCACGGTGGCGGAAGCCTGGCTGGAACGGGGGAAAACCTTCGACCGCCAGGGTCAGCGCTCACTGGCGGTGGCGGAATATGACAAGGTGATTGCGCTGGCCGCCGACCCCGATTCCGTCCGCCAGGCCAAAGCCTACCGCAAGCGCGCTTACCAGCCCGAAAAGGCGGGCTGAACCAGCTTTGCACACCACAGGCAAGCTTGCCTTCGGCAAGCAGGCTTCCGCGTGCTGCGAAAAATCGGGTATGATGGCTTGGAGCCAGCGATGATTTCCCGCTACACGCGCCCCGCCATGGGAGTTCTCTGGACAGAGGAGAAGAAGCTCAGCAAATGGCTGGAGGTGGAGCTGGCGGCTACAGACGCCTTGGCCGACTGCGGGCAGATTCCGCGCGAGGCCGCCGACCAGTTGCGCGCCCAGGCTCGTGCGCCGAGCGCCGGGCGCGTAGCGGAGCTCGAGCGCGAGGTCCGGCACGACATCATCGCCTTCACCCTAGCCGTCGTTGAAGGCCTGCCCTCACCGGCTAAAGCAGCCGGGCAGTACCTCCACTTCGGGCTGACCAGCTCGGACGTACTCGACACGGCGCTGGCGCTGCAGCTTGCCGAAGCCAACGCGCTTCTGCTGGCGGGACTCCAGCGGCTCGCGGCGGTGTTCAAGAAACGCGCCCTGGAGTTCAAAGACACGGTCATCGTCGGGCGCACGCACGGCATTCACGCCGAGCCGACGACCTTCGGCCTGAAGCTCGCCAACTGGTACAGCGAGGCGGAGCGCAACCGGCAGCGCCTGGAGCGGGCAGCCGAGGAGCTGCGCGTGGGGAAAATCTCGGGTGCCGTGGGCACCTTCGCCCATCTCGCTCCCGAGATCGAGCAGCGCATCTGCGATCGGCTAGGCTTGCAAGCGGCCCCCATCAGTTCGCAGATCGTGCAGCGCGACCGGCACGCCTACTATGTGGCCACGCTGGCGGTCATCGCCACTTCGCTGGAGAAAATCGCCCTGGAAGTCCGCCACCTGCAACGCACAGAAGTGCGCGAGGTGGAGGAGGCGTTCGGCAGCGGACAGCGCGGCAGTTCAGCCATGCCGCACAAGCGCAACCCCATTGTCGCCGAGCAAATCTGCGGGCTGGCGCGACTGGTGCGCGCGCATGCGCAGGCGGCGCTGGAAAACGTCCCGCTCTGGCACGAGCGCGACATCTCGCACAGCTCGGTGGAGCGGGTGATCTTGCCCGACGCCACCATCCTGGTGGATTACATGCTCGACAAGACGGCGACTCTGATTGAGACCCTGCGCGTCTACCCGGAGCGCATGCGCGGGAATTTGGAAAGCGCACACGGACTGATCTTCTCGGAGTCGCTGCTACTGGAATTGATCAAGAAGGGCGCGGCGCGCGAGGAAGCTTACGCCTGGGTGCAGGCCGCCGCCATGAAAGTCTGGGAATCAAGCGGCGACTTCAAACAAGCGGTGCTGGCCGACACGCGCATCACCGAGAAGCTCACCCGCGCGGAGATTGACGCCGTCTTTGACCTCGGCCGTGCCCTCCGCCACGTGGACGCCATCTTCGCGCGCGTCTTCCGCACCTAATCGGTAGCCGCCAGGCGCATCACCAGACGGGAAATCTTGTAGGCCACCGCCATGTCCGGCGCCGCGTAGCGCACCACGCGCCCGCTGAATCGCTCCATCGCCGGCACCACCATAGCGGCGTCAGCCTGCGCCGAGTCTGCCAGCTCGATTTCAATGGTGACCGGGCGCGTAAGTTGCACCGGCTTGATGTCGCGCCGCCGCCCCAGAGCGGACTTGATGCCGGCGGCGATTTTCTCTCGCGCCGCCGCAGGATTCATCGTCCGCGCCGCCGTCTTTCCGATGCCTTCTTTGACCGCCAGGGCTTCGACGCCGGGAATGAAGGCGCGCGCCTGCTCGGTGACGGCGCGGTCGCCGGAGATGAACACCACC
>CAYTXK010000103.1:2788-7482 GCA_964441645.1 uncultured Acidobacteriota bacterium | reverse complement strand
CCGACGGCGGCACGCTCTTCCTCGACGAAGTGGGCGACATGAGCCTGCGCACGCAGTCGAAGGTGCTGCGCGTGCTCGAAGAGCAGCGCTTCGAGCCCGTGGGCGCCAGCGCCAGCGTGGAGGTGGACGTGCGCGTGCTCGCCGCCACCAACAAGAATCTGGAAGAAGAAATCGCCTCCGGGCGCTTTCGCGAAGACCTTTTCTACCGCCTCAACGTCGTGCCCTTCTGGGTTCCAGCCCTGCGCGAGCGGATCGAGGACATCCCTCTGCTGGCGAATCATTTTCTGGAGGAGTTCACCGCCGCCTATGGCCGGCGCCCCAAGCAGCTCGCGCCCACCGCTCTTGACGTCTTCGAGACTTATGCCTGGCCGGGGAATGTGCGCGAGTTGAAGAATCTGGTGGAGCGACTGGTCATCATGGTGCCCGGCGAACGCCTGGAGGCGCGCCACCTGCCGCCGGAACTCCATCGCGGGGCGGGCCGCGCGCCCGCGTCGGCGGCCACGCTGGCCGAAGCCCGAACCACCACGGAGCGCGAGTTCATTCTGCGCAAGCTGGAGGAGAACCGCTGGAACGTTTCGCGGACGGCGACGGCCATCGGCCTGGAGCGCACCCACCTGCACCGCAAGATGAAAGCCTTGGGAATCTCCGCCGCCGAATCGCCCCGCAAGCGATAGAAGGCACTGCCTGTCCTGTCATTCTGAGGCCCGCAGGACCGAAGAATCTCAGCGTCGCGCTACGCACTCAGTTGAGATTCTTCGCCCCGAAGGTTCGGGGCTCAGAATGACAGCGCGCAGGGCCATCGATTGAACATTGCAGCGGACAGTCATTGGTCTTATATTCATCTTGATGCGGGCAACTCGTATGAATTTATCGGAGAGATGCTCCCACATTTTGCTGTGGATGCTTTTCTCGGCAATCTTGCTTGGCACGTTATTCCCCGCGGCCATTGTGTAACCCATAGCTAGCTGATGAATTCATCGTTGATCAAACAGGCAGAAAAGCTGTTCGGCATTGCCGAACGAGCCGCGCTCGTCGTATGGATTCTCTCGTTCTTGGTCATCCTTTTCCGACCTCAACCTCTGGGTTTTCGCAGATTCCTGCTGCTGTTGGGGATCGTAGCCACTCTATCCACGCTCGTATATTTCCTTGCAACCTCCTTCCTTCCCCAAGTTGCAGTTCAGAAATCGTTACTACAAAGAAGTTCGTCTCTGCAAGTCAGCCAACTTTACTGTGCAGTCGGCGTGACCCTCTATGGTGCTGATGTCCTCTACCCACTTGCGGTCGGTCTCCTTGCAGGAGGCATTGTGATGTACTTGCGAAACCTCATTCACAGATTCTAGCGAGTTCATTCTGCGCAAGCTCGAGGAGAACCGCTGGAACGTTTCGCGGACGGCCACGGCCATTGGCCTCGAGCGCACACACCTGCACCGCAAGATGAAAGCCCTGGGAATTTCCGCTGCCGAAGCGCCCCGCAAGCGCTAATGCTTGCCTCTCCTTCCTTCTGAGGCCCACACGACCGAACCATCTCGACGTTACCTGTATCGCAGTTGAGATTCTTCGCCCCGAAGGTTCGGGGCTCAGAATGACAGAATAAGGCGAGGGGCTAGTCGTGGCGCCAGTCAATCAGGTGTTCGACGTCCGTCTGCTGGCGCCAATCGGCGCGCGTCTTGACGAAGAGCTCGAGATAGACCCGCGTCTCTAACAAGTCTTCTAGCTTTTTGCGCGCGGCCTCGCCGATCTTCTTGAGGCGTTGCCCCCCGGCGCCGATAAGAATTCCCTTCTGCCCCTCACGGTCCACCAGAATGGCGGCATAGATGCGGGTGAGAGGCCGCGCCGGGCTCGACCCCGCAGCGACCTCCGGCTCTTCGAACTTCTCCACCACCACGGCGGTGGAATAGGGCACCTCGTCGCGCGTCTGGCAGAAAACCTGTTCGCGCACGATTTCGGCGGCGAGAAAGCGCACCGGCTGGTCGGTCAGCGTATCAGCGGGAAAGTACGACGGCCCTTCGGGCAGGTTCTCGATAATCTTCTTCTCCAGCAGGTCGCAGTTTTCTCCCGTGAGGGCGGAAAGGGGAATGATTTCCCGGAAGGCATGCTGCCGGCGGAGGCGATCCATCAGGGGGAGCAGCGCCTGTTTTTCAATGAGGTCGATCTTGTTAAGCAGGAGGAAGCTCGGGCCGGAGAAGCGTCCGGCGAGCTCGAGCGCCATCTCGTCCTCGTCGTTGGTAGGCCGGCTGGCATCAATCATCAGCGCCACGAGATCCACTCCCGCCAGGCCCTCGCGGACCGATTTCATCATTTGCTCATTCAAGCGCGAGCGCGGCCGGTGGATGCCGGGCGTATCCACGAACACCACCTGAGCGTGGTCGCGGGTCAGCACGCCCTGGAGGCGTGTGCGGGTGGTCTGCGGGTGCGGCGAAACGATGGCGACTTTGGCGCCCACCAGCCGATTGAGAAGCGTAGATTTCCCGGTGTTGGGCCGTCCCAGCAGGGTGACGAACCCGGAACGAAAGCTCATGGGGCGGGCTGGCGCTTGCGGCCTTTGCGGGCAGGCGCCGCCGCCACCGCGGGCGGCGACAATTGCACGACGCGCAGACGCACCACGCGGCGCGGGGTAGCCTCCAAAACCTCGACGCGCAGGCCGTCGCGCTCGATGCTCTCCCCCGGACGGGGCACGTACCCGAACCAGTTGTGCACCAGGCCGGCGAAGGTGGTGGCCCCGCGCCCTTCGAGCGTAACTCCCAGCGCCGGGCGCAAGCGATCGAGCTCAATGCCGCCCCGCACCAGATGGCTGGTGTCCGACTCTTTGACGACTTCGGCGCGGCGAGCCTGATCGGCATCACTGATTTCTCCCAGAATTTCCTCGGCCAGGTCTTCGAGGGTAATCAGGCCGGCGACGCTGCCGTATTCGTCCAGCACCACCGCCAGCTCCTTGGTTTCCAGCTGGAGGTCGCGAACCACCTCCATGACGGGCTTGGTTTCGGGGACGAACATGACCGGGCGCATCAGCTCTTCCACGCGGCGCTGGGCGGCTACGGACTCCGGCACCTCCAGAAGGTCGCGCACAAACACGGCGCCGCGCACGTCGTCGAGATTTTGTCCCAGCACAGGGAAGCGGGAGAAGCGGCGCTGGCTGGCCAGTTGCCGCAGCTCGGCCACGCTGGCGCTGGCGGCGATGCCGACGATTTCCGGGCGCGGGGTCATCACTTCCCGGGCGGCTTTGTCGGCAAACCTCACCACGGCGGCAATCAGCGGTACGTCGTGTTTCCCCAGAATGCCCCCGCCTTCCTCCACTTCGGCGACCAGCTTTTCAATGACGGCCTCGGGCGCCTCTGCCGGCACCGGCTCTTCCTCGGCCTCTGTCAAATGCAACACCGAGACAAAAAAGTCGTAGGCCCACAGCAAGGGCAGGACCAGATAGGTGAGTAAGCGGAACAACGGCAGCAACGGCACCAGCCAGTTGCCGCTGGTTTGGCTGAGCAGCACATAGGGGAAAATCTGGTAGGCGAGCACGATTTCCAAAACCACGAAGGCAGCGGTTTCAAAAACGGCCCGCGGCAGGCTGGGGGCAAAGGTCTGCGCCGCCTGGCCGATGGCCAGCGCCACCAGCACCAGGGTCACCAGGGTCAACAGGGCAAAAGATTGCGAGGCCCGGCGCCGCTCCATCTTCAGCCGCGGCGCAATGTGCTGGTGGAAATGGTCGAGGTGCCCGCGCACCCGGCGCGATGCCCGCCGGGCGTCTTCGAGGTAGAGCCGGTGGATATAGCTGAAGAAAGTCAGCAGGGTGCTGAGGACGACGATGACGACGATGTGGAGCGTGATGGCCAGCATGGGTTACTCGAGTCCCAGGCGCCGCCGCAACTGGCGCTCGCGGCGGTTCATGCGGCCGCGGTCAGTTTCGTGGTCGTAGCCGAGCAAGTGCAGCGCGCCGTGCAGCGCCAGCAGCTTGATTTCCTCTTCCAGGCCGTGGCGGTAACGGCGGGCCTGGCGCCGCGCGGTGTCAACGGAGATGACGACATCGCCGCGATAGCCGTTGCGCTCGCGCGCGGGAAATGACAGCACATCGGTGGCGGCCGTGCGTCCTCGATAGCGGCGGTTCAAGCGCGCGATGGCCGGGTCGCTCACCAGGGTTACCGTAAAAGCCTCCGACTGGAGCCGCAACACGCGCGCTAACCGCTCAGCGAACTCCCGCAACGGCGCGAGCGCCAGAGAACGACGACGTTGGCGATTGAGTATCATGGGAGCGGCCGAGCCTAGTCCCCGGCTCCCTTGCCGGCGGGCGTCCCGAGGCTTCGGGAGACCCCCTGCTCGTTTTCGTAGGTTTCGTAGGCCTTGATGATCTGTTGCACCAGGTTGTGGCGGACGACGTCGCGCTCGTTGAAGCGCACGATGGCGATTTCGGCGATGGAGCCGACGACCTCGAGGGATTCGATCAACCCGGAGCGGCGCGTCGAGGGCAAATCAATCTGGGTGATGTCGCCGGTGATGACGGCTTTGGAGTTGAAACCTAGCCGGGTGAGAAACATTTTCATCTGCTCGCTGGTGGTGTTCTGGGCTTCGTCGAGAATGACGAAGGAGCTATTGAGCGTGCGCCCGCGCATGAAGGCCAGCGGGGCGACCTCGATGACACCCTTTTCCAGGAAGCGAGTCAACTTGTCGGCTTCCAAGAGATCGTAGAGGGCGTCATAGAGGGG
>CAYTXK010000103.1:0-2778 GCA_964441645.1 uncultured Acidobacteriota bacterium | reverse complement strand
CGGGTCGATTTTTTCCTGCACCGTGCCGGGGAGGTAGCCCAGGCGCTCGCCGGCTTCGACCGCCGGCCGCACCAGTATGATGCGATCCACCGTCTTGCTGAGCAGTGCCGAAACCGCCATGGCCACCGCCAGGTAGGTTTTGCCCGTGCCGCCCGGGCCGATGGCAAACACCATGTCGTGGGTTTGGATGGCTTCGAGGTAGGCGCGCTGGTTGGGGCTCTTGGGGGAGACCGTTTTGCGGCCGAAAAGTTTGGGGCGCGGGGTTTCCGCCAGCTCGCGCACCGAGGCCCGGGGGTCTTGCTCGAACATGCGCAGCAGCGCCTGCACTTCCCCGTTGCCCAGCGTGTGGCCTTCCTTCACCAGCGCCATGTAGTCGCGCAGAAAGCGCTCGGCGCGCTCCACATGCTCGGGCTCGCCCTCGAGGTCCAGGCTGTCGTCGTTGAGATTCGTCGAGACCTTCAGGACGGCTTCGAAGCGCTTGAGGTTTTCGTCCAGGGTGCCGAAGAGGGGCTCGATGTCGGTGGTGATCTTTACCGTGCGTCTCATCCAGTGGTGGGAGGCGGGTGGCGGCCTCCTTTTGCGACCTCCCAAGTAGCTTACAGGAGCGCACGGAGCGCGTCAAGAGAGGCTTCGGCGAAGCTCCGGGGCATTCTTGACCCTCTGGGGAGCGTGTGCTAGCGTTGCCAGTTCGCGTCATCCTGCGAGGAATCTTTGACCATCGGGGCCACCATTATCCTGCGCAAGACTGCGTTGAATGCGGCCCACCGGGCGCTAGGCGCTAAGATGGTCAACTTTGCCGGCTGGGACATGCCGGTGGAGTACCGCGGCATTATCGGTGAGCATCTGGCGGTGCGGCGGGCGGCGGGGCTGTTCGACGTCAGCCATATGGGCGAAATCGAGATCCGCGGCCCCGAGGCGCTGGCCTATGTCCAGCACGTCACCTGCAATGATGCCTCGAAGCTCGCGGTCGGGCAGGCGCAATACTCCGCCCTGCTGACCGAGCGCGGCACTTTCGTGGACGACATCGTGGTCCACAAGCTTTCGGACACTCACTATCTGTTCTGCGTGAACGCCGCCAACCGCGAAAAGGATTTCGAGCACATCCGCGCCCAGAACCGTTTCCAGGCCACAGTCGAAGACACCGGCGAGCACTACACCCAGCTTGCGCTGCAAGGCCCGAAGGCCGCGGCCATCCTGACGCGGCTGACTCCGGTCGACCTCGCGAGCCTGCGCAACTATCGTTTTACCTTCGGCGCGGTGGTGGGCGTCCACTGTCTCATCGCCCGCACGGGTTATACGGGGGAAGACGGCTTCGAGCTATACTTCGACCCTACACACTCGGAAACAATCTGGAATGCTCTGCTGGAAGCTGGACGCGCGGATGGGCTCGAGCCCGCCGGGCTGGGGGCGCGCAACACGCTACGCCTAGAAGCTGGCTACGCGCTCTATGGGCACGAGATTGACGACACCACCACGGTGTGGGAGGCCAACCTGGGCTGGATTTGCAAGCTCGACAAAGGCGAATTCACCGGGCGCGCGGCTCTGGCCGAGCAGAAGGCGCGCGGCCTGGAGCGGACTCTGGTCGGTTTCGAGATGCGCGGGCGCGGCATTGCCCGCGACGCTTACCCGGTTTTCATCGAGGGACGCGAGACGGGGCGCGTAACCAGCGGCTCCCCGGCGCCCACCTTGCAGAAAAACATCGGCCTGGCCTACGTGCCGGTGTCAGCGCGAGCGCCGGGCACGCGCCTCGCCATCGGGATTCGCGGCCAGCTCGTGGAGGCCGAAGTGGCGCCGACACCGTTCTACAAGCGGCCACACTAGAAAGGGCACGAATGTACCCCGAGAACTACCGCTACACCAAAGAGCACGAATGGATTGACGCGCAGGGCAGCCTGGGAATCGTCGGCATCACCCATCACGCTCAGGAAAAGCTGGGGGACATTGTCTTCGTCGAGCTGCCGAAAGTGGGCCGCCAGCTTGCCGTCATGGAATCGTTCGGCACCGTCGAATCAGTGAAAGCTGTTTCCGACCTTTTCAGTCCGGCGAGCGGCGAGGTGGTCGAAATCAACACCGCCCTGGCCGACAACCCCGCCCTGCTCAATCAATCCCCGCACCAGGCGGGCTGGCTGATCAAGATTCGCCTCAGTAATCTCACCGACCTCAAGGCACTGCTCTCCGCCAAAGACTACGAGGAGTTTGTCCACCGCTCGGAGGAGGCGGAGAGCTAGTCCCGTTCCAACTTGGTCGCGCAGATGATGTATTACACTTACGTGCTCATTAGCCAAAAGGACCACAACTTCTACACCGGGTGCGCCAACGATTTGCGAGCGCGAATCGCAGAGCACAACCGTGGTCGGGTTTTCTCGACCGCTGCGCGAAGGCCCCTACGCCTCATTTACTACGAAGCGTGCCTCAGCCAGGAAGATGCTTTTCAGCGCGAGCGTTACCTCAAAACAGGCCGAGGTAAGAAGTACCTGCACAACCGGATGAAAACCACGCTCCACGAACTTTGGCCATCAAAGTTGGAACGGGACTGATGAGAACCGGCGTGCATACACTTTGGCCTGCCAAGTTGGAACGGGATTAATGCGCTACCTGCCCAAGTCGGCCGGCGACCGGCAGGCGATGCTCGCGGCGCTCGGGCTTTCCTCGGTAGAGCAGCTCTTTGAGTCCATCCCGGCGGCGGTGCGGTTGAAGCGCCCGCTCAATCTCCCTCCGGCTCTCTCGGAGCCAGAAATCCTAGAACTTTTCCGCGAGCGCGCCCGCGAAAACGCCGCC
>CAYTXK010000102.1:0-7486 GCA_964441645.1 uncultured Acidobacteriota bacterium | reverse complement strand
CGGCGCCCATGCCGCCGCCCACGCACATGGTGACCATGCCGTAACGGGCCTTCCGGCGCCGGAGTTCATAGAGCACCGTGGCGGTCAACTTCGAACCGGTGCAGCCGAGCGGATGGCCGAGGGCAACGGCTCCACCGTTGACGTTCACCCGCGCCGGATCGAGCCCCGCCAGGCGAAACACGCTCAGCACCTGCGCGGCGAAGGCTTCGTTCAATTCAATCACGTCAATGTCTTCGAGCTTCAGCCCGGCGAGCTTCAGCGCTTTGGGAATGGCCAGGGCCGGCCCGATGCCCATCTCTTCGGGGGCCACGCCGGCGGTGGCGTAGGCGACGAAGCGGCCCAGCGGCTTGATTCCGAGCGCTCGGGCGCGCTCGGCGCTCATCACCACCGTGGCGGCGGCGCCGTCGCTCATCTGCGAGGCGTTACCCGCCGTCACGGTGCCGCGGGCGTGGAAGGCGGGCTTGAGGGCCGCCAACGCCTGGCGGGAAGTGTCGCGCCGCGGGCCTTCGTCGGTGTCGAAATGAATGGCGACCTCGCGCGGCTTGCCGTTGTCGAGCTGGCGATAGACCACTTCCACCGGCACGGTTTCTTCCTTGAACTTGCCGGCGTCAATGGCGGCAATCGCCTTCTGGTGACTCTGGAGCGAGAATTCGTCCTGCTCCTCGCGAGAAACATTGTATTTTCGCGCCAGGTTTTCGGCGGTCAACCCCATGGAAAGATAGGCGTCCGGATAGGTCTCCATCAGGTGCGGGTTGGGCACGATTTTGTGGCCGCCCATGGGGATCAGGCTCATGGATTCCGCGCCGCCAGCCACGATAACATGCGCAAACCCCGCCAGAATGCGCTCGGCGGCCTGCGCGATGGTTTGCAAGCCCGAGGCGCAGAAACGGTTGACCGTAACCGCCGAAGCGCTGATGGGCAGGCCGGCGAGCAGCGCGGCGTTGCGAGCCACGTTCATGCCCTGCTCAGCCTCGGGCATGGCGCAACCCAGAATCACGTCCTCCACTTCGGCGGGGTCGAGCCTGGGCACGCGCGCGATGGCTTCTTTGATGGCGATGGCCGCCAGGTCGTCGGGGCGGAAAGCCCGCAGCGTTCCCCGCGAAGCTTTGCCCACCGGGGTGCGGCAGGCCGAGGCAATCACAGCTTCCGGCATGGCTCTTCTCCTTACTGGCTCTCCGCGCGGCCCCAAGCTTTCAGAACAGCCGCCAGCAAGAGCCCTTCAATCAGGCTGGCGTGCACCACATAGGGCGCGGCCGCGAAGCCCTTTGCCAGGGCGACCACCAAACCCATCAGCCCGCCCAGCACGGCCCCGGCCGCGAGCGTCCGCATCCAGCTCTCGCGCCCGCTGAACGTCCCCGCCAGCAACAAACCCGTCAGCCCGCCTTTAATGGTCCCGGCGATGAAGATGGGCACGGGCCGCGGCTCGATCGGAACAAAGAAAATGCCTGCGGCGCCGAGCGCCCCCAGCAGTATCCCTGCCAGCGCTCCCAGGGCCCGCCGGCTTCGCCACCCGCCGCCCGCCATGGCTCCATTTTACTCAGTTCCGCAGCGGCTTGCCCGTCTTCAACAAGTATTGGATGCGCTCCTGGGTTTTCGGTTCCCCGCAGAGGCTGAGGAAGGCTTCGCGCTCCAGGTCGAGCAGATACTGCTCGCTGACGGCCTGCGGCGGGTTGAGCCTGCCGCCGGAAAGCACGTAGGCCAGCTTGCCGGCGATGGTGACCTCGTGGTCGGTGATCTGCTCGGCGCGATGCATCAGGTGGATCCCCAGCTTCATCTGCGCGTAGGAGGCTTCCCCAGGAACCACAATATCGTTGCGCGGCGCGCCCGGCCGGTAGCCCTGGCGAGCCAGCTCCAGCACGGCCTGCTTGGCGTCGGCCAGCAGCCGGTCCTGGTTCATGGTAATCGCGTCGGTGGGGCGCAGGTAGCCGAGCCGGCGGGCTTCCTCGGCGCTGGTCGACGTCTTCGCCAGGGCGATGGTCTCGAAGACGTGCCGGACGCGGTTCAAGCCCTCAAGGTCGTCCTCGGCGGCATCGAGCGCGCGCACCAGCATTTCCTTGGTGCCGCCGCCGGCGGGAATCAAGCCGGCGCCGACTTCGACGAGACCGATGTAGCTCTCCGCAGACGCTTGCGTGCGGGCGCCGTGCAGCACGAACTCGCAGCCGCCGCCGAGCGCCATCCCGTGGGGCGCGATGACCACGGGCTTGGGCGCGTACTTGAGCGACATCACCGCGTTCTGGAAAGAACGGATGACCAGGTCCAGCTCGTCCCACTCGCCGTCCTGCACCGTCATCAGCAACAGCATCAGGTTGGCGCCCGCGGAAAAATGCGGCCCCTGGTTGCCGACCACTAACCCTTCGAAATCCGCCTTCACGCGCTCGACGCCCACCTGCACCATTTGCAGGATGTCGGTGCCGATGGTGTTCATCTTGCTGTGGAATTCGAGGCAGGCGACGCCGTCGCCGAGGTCGACAAGGCTGGCGCCGGCGTTCTCGCTGACCACGGCGCCGGCCGCCTTGCGCTCGGCAAGCACAATGACCCCGGGGCGCTCGGGAACCGGCAGCAAGCCGGCGCGCGCCAAATCAAAAAAGAGGCGCCGGCCGTTCTGCCGGGCGTAAAAGTTCTTCTGGCCGGATTTCTCCAGCGCCTCGACCAGCGGCGGGAGCGAACGCTTCTGCTGGCGCCAGCGCACTACGACTGGCTCGACCCCGACCGCATCCCACAGCGCGAAGGGGCCGAGCTCCCAGTTGAAGCCGTAGTGCAGCGCCTGGTCCACCTCCACAACCGTGTCGGCGACCTCGGGGATGCGCAGGGCGGCGTAATGAAAAAGGTCATCGAGCTGGCGCTGGTAGAAGCCAGCCACGCGATCGCGCCCGGCGAGAATCATGCGCAGGCGTTCGCCGATGTCCTCGGCGTTGCGGGCCAGCTCGAGGGCGGGAAACGAGGCTTTTTGCTGCAGCCGGTACTCGAGGGTTTTCCAGTCGAGCGCCAGAATTTTGCTGTCGCCCCCGTCCTTGACGCGCTTGTAAAAGCCCTGGCCGCTTTTTTCCCCCAGCCAGCCGCGCTCCAGCATTTTCTGAATGAAGTCCGGCAACTGGAAAAGCTCGCGGCGCTCGTCCTGGGGGAGGTTTTGGCGCAGGTTAGCGACCACACTGGCCAGGATGTCGAGCCCGACCAGGTCGGCGGTGCGGAAGGTGGCGCTTCGGGGGAAGCCGAGAATCGGCCCGGTGAGCTCGTCCACTTGCTCGAGGGTCAAGTCATCTTCCTGCATCAAGCGCAAAGTGTTGAGCACGGCAAAGGTGCCGATGCGGTTGGCGATGAAGTTGGGCGTGTCCTTGGCGCGCACTACGACCTTGCCCAGACGCAGGTCGGCGAACCGAGAAACGGTTTCGACCACCTCGGGGCGGGTTTCGGCGATGGGAATGATTTCGAGCAGCCGCATGTAGCGCGGCGGATTGAAAAAGTGCGTGCCCAACCAGTGGCGGCGGAAGTCCTCCGAGCGGCCTTCGGCAATCAGGCGCAGCGGCAGCCCGCTGGTATTGGAGCTGATGATGCTGCCCGGGCGGCGCACGGCTTCGACGCGCTCGAGCAAAGCCTGCTTGATGGGCAGCTTCTCCGCCACCGCCTCGATGATCCAGTCGGCCTCGCGGAGCCAGTCGAGATGGTCGTCGAAATTCCCTACCCGGACGCGGTCGGCCCACTCCGTCCGGAAGAAAGCCGCCGGCTTGGACCGCCGGGCCGCTTCCAGCCCGGCCCGGACAATACGGTTGCGGACCTGCGGGTGGTCGAGGGTCAGGCCGCGGCGTTTTTCCTCTTGGTTGAGTTCGCGGGGTACAATATCGAGCAGCGTGGGGCGCAGGCCGACGTTGGCCAGGTGGGCGGCGATACGCGCACCCATTACTCCGGCGCCCAGCACGGCAACGGTATTGATGGGCAGCATCGGATAGAGGGCAGCCACAAGGAGCTTGGAAGCGAAGCCGCAGCCTAGCGGAAGGCCCGAGAAGCGTCAAGCGTCTCTCGGAGCGCGAAGATACAACTTTTGTCGGGCTGGGCCCCTCCAATCAGATGGGGGATAGGGAGCGATGACGCCTTTCGAATGGAAAACCCGGTTGCAGCGGGCCGTTGAGGGCATCCGTCAATTCGCCCGCCAGCAGGCCCGGCCGGTGCTCTTCCGGAAAAAGCCGGCCCGCGTCGGCCTGGCACTGGGCGGCGGCTTTGCCCGGGGCCTGGCCCACATCGGCGTAATCAAGGTGCTGGAAGAAAACCGGGTGCCCATCCACTGCCTGGCCGGAACCAGCGTGGGAAGCATCATCGCCGGGGCTTATGCGGGCGGCGCCAGCGTCGATGAAATGGCGGCGATGGCGCGCAAAGTCCGCTGGAAGGATTTTGCCCGCTGGACTATCTCCCGCATGGGTCTGGCCTCGAACACGCGCATGGAGGCCTTTCTGCGGCGGATTTTCCGCTCCCTGCATTTTGAAGATTTGAAGCTGCCTCTGGCCGTGGTCGCTACCGACCTGCGCACCGGCGACGCGGTGGTTTTCACCAAGGGGGAGCTGGCCACGGCGGTGCGGGCCAGTTGCGCCTACCCGGGACTTTTCCTCCCCATTGCTTTCCAAGGCGCCTGGTTGACCGACGGCGGGCTGGTGGCCTCAGTGCCGACCCGAGCCGCGAAGCAGCTCGGAGCCGACACCGTCATCGGAATCAACATCGAGAGCATCAACCCCGATGTCGAGCCCCGCAACATGATGGACGTCGTGGGGCGCTCCCTCAGCATCGCTCAGCAAACCGCTGAACCGGTCTGGCGCGCCGATGCCGACCTGGTGGTTTCTCCCAAGGTGAGCGCTTACTCCTGGGACGACTTCGAGCACGCCGAAGAAATCATGGCTGCCGGGGAACGGGCCATGCGCGAGGCCATGCCTCGCCTGCGGCAATTGCTCGAGCCTCGACTGGCTTCGCAGGCCGCCGTCCTGTAGAATCGGACACTACAAGCGAGGCTTCTTCCTCGGGAAATGTGATCCAACCCCTCATCATTGCGCATCGCGGCGCTCCGGGGCAGCTCGAGAACACCGTCGAAGGATTTCTCGACGGCGTCGCCCGCGGGGCGGAATGGGTGGAGCTGGACGTCCACCGGACCGCCGACGGCGCTCTGGCCGTCCTTCACGACGCCGTGCTCGGGGGAAAACCGCTGGCTCGACTGGAGCTGAGACAAGCGAGAGAGCTGGCCGAGCGCTTGCGCCACATCCAGCTGCCGACGCTGGAACAAGTCATTGCGGCGCTGCCCCGAAGCGTGGGTTTGAACGTAGAAATCAAAGCCACCGGGATCGGCCCCGCGGTCGTGGCGGCCCTCGCGGACCAAGGCGCCATTGAGCGAACCATTTGCAGCTCCTTCCACTATCCGACCATTCGGGAAATGGCGGAACTGCGTACCCTGGTGCGCACTGGAATCCTGGCCGACTCTCCTTTGCCCGATGCGGTGGCAGAAATCCGCCAGGCGCGTGCGCAGGCCCTATTCTTGAAGCACACCCTCGCCAGCCACGCCCTGGTTACCGAAGTAAAGAAGGCTGGCTTTCAGGTCTTCGTGTGGACGGTCAATAGCGAAGCTGACCTCAAGAGCATGCTCGAGCTGGGAGTGGACGGCATCATCACCGACTTCCCCGACCGGCTGGCTGGCCTGCTGGGCAAGAAAAGCAAGAACCCCTAATGGCTGTGCCACCCTCTCCGCCCGAAGGTGCGGGAGTGAGACGGGTGGTTCTCGATGTGGACACGGGCGTGGATGACGCCCTGGCGTTGATTCTCGCCCTGCGCTCGCCGGAGCTCGAACTCCAAGCCGTTACCACGCTGGCTGGGAATGCTCCGCTCGATGCTACTACGCGCAACACCCGCCTGGTGCTCGAAGTCGCACAGGCGCCTTCCACTATGCCGGTAGCGGCTGGCGCCGCACGGCCGCTGCTGCGCGAGCCGGTGAATGCCACCATGGTGCACGGAGCCGATGGCCTGGGCAACGTCACCGGCATCTACCCGGCGCCGAAACATCCGTTAGCCGACAAGAAAGCCGCCAGCCTGCTCCTCGAACTGATCGACCGTTACGGCGACCAACTGACCATCATCGCGGTCGGCCCCATGACCAACCTGGCCGAGGCGGCGCGCCAGGACCTGGCGACCTTCCGGCGCGTGGGAGAAATCGTCGAGATGGGCGGCGCGGTGCGCGTACCGGGAAACATCACCCCCCGGGCGGAGTTCAATGTCTATGTTGATCCGGAAGCTATGTCGGTCGTAATGGCCACGGGTGTCCGTTGTCGTCTGTTGCCGCTCGATGTAACCACCAAATCCCCTCTGCCCCGCCAAACCCTGCGACAGCTAGCGCAGGAAAGAGACTCGGCGGTTTTTCAATTTGTTCGGGAAATTACGGTTTTGGTGTTTGATTTCTACCAGAAGTTTGTGGGTATTGACGGTTTCCATCTGCACGATCCGATGGCGGTAGCGGCAGTGATTGACCCCACGCTCTTCACCTGGGAAACAATGCGCCTCGAGGTGCGCACCGACGAAGCCGAGCGCGGCCGCACGGTAGAGTCGCCCGCCGGCGCGCCCGTGGCGGTGGCGACGAACGTCGAAGGGGAGCGCTTCCTGCGCCTGTTTACCGACCGTGTCTGCCGCTAGCCTAGACAGGTCGCGTCTTCGACCGCCCCTCACCTGTCGCGGCAGCAACCCGCCCTGCGCTTTGGCGGGTCGGACCTTTTCGGAGCGAAGCGGAGACCCTGAGCGGAGTCGAAAGGGAGGCCCGACAGAATGTCGGCGCGCCAGCGCCCGCCGCTCTGCCGAAGGCCGCCTGCCCTGAGCCAGCCCGCCAGCGGCGGGCAAGTCGAACGGGTTGCGGAGGCCGTAGCGCCGGAGTAACAATCTTCAAAATCTCATATGCCCGACGCCGCCTCCCAAGAATAGCCATAGCAGGAGGATCAGCAGGATGACCCCTCCTATTCCCATGCCGCCGCGAGTCCCGTAGCGGCTATACCCAAAGAATCCGCCTCCGAACAACAGCAATAACAAAATAATCAGTAGCAGCATTCTCGTTCTCCTTGATCCTAAACAAAGCGACCGTTTGCGACATTGACAAACTGGAAGCAACCTTTCATCTTTCTTATACCCTGCGGCAATTCGCGTGTCAGTTCACTACTGCTCACACATTTGGTCAAAAGCGGCTGTTTGATTTACAAGCAGGGGAAAATGGAGGAGCATGTCCCAGTTTTAGTTGAAAGTAGCGGGTGCAGCCTGAGCGTCTCTTCCATCCCTTCTTCCAGGCTGCGCGCCGCGCTGGGATTGATCGCGCTCAACTGCCTGTCCAGTTCTTTCGATTTCGCTCTTCGAATTTCGAGTTTCGGGGTTAGTGTGAGGCGCGGGCGGTTTCCGCGGCCAACTGGCGGGCGCGGGCGGCAATATGGCGGGCCGAGAGGCCCATGGTGTCCAGCAGTTCTTCGGGCTTGCCGGAGGTGGG
>CAYTXK010000101.1:0-7522 GCA_964441645.1 uncultured Acidobacteriota bacterium | reverse complement strand
GCATCGAGGGCGCGCACCGTCCAGTAATAGTCCCCCGGCGTGAGGCCGCGGGCGCTGAAGTTCGTGGTGCTGACCGCGCGGTCGAGAACCTGCCCGGCGAACAGGGGCGAGGTCGAAACCCGCAGCCGGTAGGTGCGAGCCTGCTCGACCCCCCCCCACTCGAAATGGATGACTTCCTGGCGGGGATTGGTGCTGATAATCGGCTCGAGGTTCCGCGGCCGCACGAGCTTCGGCGGCGCCAAAAGCCTTTCCTTGACAATAGGATCGTTGGCCCCCCGAAAGCTGCTCCGCTCGTACGGCCCCACCGTCACCACTTTGCCCCCCTTGACCACCTGGGCGGCGCCTTCGCTCACCGTAATCTCGTGGAGTTGTTTGTCGGGGTCCTGCCGGATGGCCGCGCGCGTGTTCTGATTCATGCGCGCCACGGCATTCTCAAACCGGACTTCGGAGCTCGACCCCGGCACTTCCCAACTGCCCGTGGACAGATCCACAGCGCCCGAGCTCACCTGCACCGCCACTTTGGTGGCGCTGTTGGCCAGCGTGGTGTTCTGCTCAATCACAATCAAGGTGTCCGGCTTAACCACGTACGTGGTCCCGTCGACGAAGACGATGCGGGCAATCCCTTGCCCCGCCGTCTGCACGACGTCCCCCTCCTGGAGTTCCGTGCGGTAGTCAGCGGTCTCCCACTGCACCGAGTCGCGCTTCTTGACGCGAACCGTGCCTTCCAGGTTGAGAAAGCGCGCGAAGGAGGCCTGGTGAACGCTGGTCGAGCCGGTGGTGCCTCCGGTAATCTTGGCCAGCACACTGGCCAGCGGGTTGCCGTAGACGGCATTCAGAATGGCCAGCAGCCCGAACGTCACCGCAAAAATCACCAACGCCAGACTGCGGTAGGAGACGGTCGTCCAATACTGCCACCCGCCGCCGCGCTTTTTGGGGGGCTGATCCATCTTGCTAACCTGAGGGACTCGTGGCGCACCGAGGGGGTTTTCGGCCCCCTCTCCCCTGTGCCGACAGTAGCACAACGCTTCTGCGCTGGCAATTGCCTCCGCCGCCGGGCGGGTGCCTTGTGAGGTTTTCTCCCTTTCCCTATAATGGCTGTTTTGCGAGAGGCCCTATGCTGAAGCTGTTCCGGCAACGGAAGACCGCGGTTCGCGCCCTGCTGTTCGCGATTGTGGGCATCGTGGGCTTCATGATGGTGGTTACCCTGGTGCCTTCTCTTGGCCAGGTGGACCGCAGTCTGCGCGACCCCCAGGGGACGCTGGCCCGCGTCGGCGAGGCGTCGCTCACCCGGCCCGAAGTCGAGCGGGAATACCAGCGCCGGGTGCGGCAACTGGGTGTGGACAGCTCCCAGTTCCGTCAACTGATTCTGCAAGGGCTCATCCGCGACCTCATCGCCCAGCGGGTCGCCGAATACGAAGCCCAGCAGCTCGGCTTGAAGGCCACCCAAGAAGAGATTCGCCTCCAGAGTCGCCAGTTCACTGTCCTCTACCCGGGGGGCAAGTTCGTGGGCCAGGCAGCCTACCAGCAAGTCCTGCAGCAGAACTTTGGGATGAACGTCCATGAGTTCGAGCAGCAGCTCCGCCGCCAGACTCTTCTGACCAAACTTTTTCTGTGGGTGACCGCGGGGGCCACGGTGGCCCCCGCCGAAGTCGAGCAGGAATATCGTCGCCGCACCGAGCAGGTCAAGATCGAGTTTGTGGTTTTCCGTCCCGAAACGCTGGCCACGACTCTGGCGCCCACGGAAGAGGAGCTGCGCACCTACTACGGGCATAACCGGGAGCGCTACCAGGTGCCGGAGCGCCGCGCGGTGCGCTTTGTCGCCATCGATAACGAGGAGCTGCACCGGCGCATCGCCCTCCGCTCCGAGGAACTCGAACGTTATCACCAGAGTCGTCGGGATGACTATCGTCAGCCCGAGCGCGTCCGCGCCCGCCACATTCTCTTTCTCAAGCCGGCCGAAACGGCGGGCACCGACGCGGCCGCAGCCGCCAAAGACAATCCGGTGCGAAAGAAAGCCGAGCAGGTTCTGGCGCAGCTTCTCCGCGGAGCCGACTTCGCTGCTTTGGCCAGGAAGAACTCCGAGCATGCTGAGAGTCGAGACAAGGGCGGAGACCTCGGCTGGGTGCAGCGCGGCCAGACCGTCGAAGCCCTCGACCACGCCCTCTTTACTTTCACACCCGCCGCCCCCCCCTGAGCTCATCGAAACCCCGTATGGGTTCCACATCGTGCAGGTGCTTGAACATCTGCCCGAACAGCTGCTGCCCCTGGCGGCGGTGCGCGCCGACATTGAGCGGCTGTTGAAAGAAGAAAGAGTGCAACAGGAGGCCGTGACTCAGGCGGGGGCGATCGTGGATGCGGTCCGCGGCGGAAAAACTCTCGACGCCGCCGCCCGGGAAGCGCGATGGACTGTGCAAGAATCCCCGCGGTTTGCCCGCACGGAAACCTTGCCGGCCTTTGGCCGCAGCACCGACTTTCAGGAAGCCGCCTTCCGCCTGCCGGCCGCCAGCGCCGGGCAGCCGGCTGCGCCGGCCAGCGAGCCGGTGTCGGTCCCGGCCGGCTATGCCATCTTGCAGTTGAAGGAAGTCCTGCCCGCCCATGCCGCTTCCTTCGAGGAGGTGCAGGCCGAGGTAGCCCGCGCCTATCGCCAGGAGCAAGGGGCCACGCGGGCGCGAGAGGCGGCCCAGAAGCTGGCGGCCGACGCCCAGGCCAAAGGCGACCTGCGCGCCGCGACCCGGGCTGCCAAGCTCCAGGTGACAACCTCGGAAAAGTTCGGCCGCCTGGGAATGCTTCCCGGCCTGGGCTCGGTGCGGGAGATTGCCGCCCAGGCCTTCTCTCTGCCGGTGGGCAGCGTCAGCCAGCCGGTTCTGGTAGGCACGAACTGGGTGGTCTTCCGCGTGGTGGAGCGCGCCGACGTGGACCCCAGCAAGATGCCCGCGCCGGAGAAAGAAGCCATCGCCAATTCGTTGCGCGATCAGAAGCGCAATCTGGCCTGGAGCATCTTCGTTGAGACGGTAAAGAAGCGGCTGGAAACCGAGGGCAAGCTCACCATCAACAACGCCGCTATTGAGCGCCTGACCGGGCAGAGCTGATCAACCCGCGCCACCCGACCCACCCCACCGCGGCGAACATTCCCGCCCAGCCACTCAGCTTGACCAGCGCCGCCAGTTGCGTGTCGCGGTGCAGCAGATGAAAGGTCGAGAGCAGGTAGTACCAGTCATGGATGACTTCCCCCGAGCCCAGCGACACCAGCGGCAGCGCCATTGCGTGCGCGTCCGCCATATAGACGGCGATGCCGAGAAAGTTTTCGAAGAAAAAGAAGAGACACAGCGCCGTGGCGGGCGCGTGCCGTTGCAAAGCAAAGTAGCCAGCGAAGCCTAGGGGCACGCCGAGCTGCATGAGCGTGCCCCCGAGAACCATCAGGAATTTCCCGAAGGGGCTGAACACCAGGTGCCCGCCCTCGTGTAGAATCAGCCAGAGAAGATCGACGTAAGCGCTCTCGGCCGTAGCACTGTGCAGCAGGAAGAGCACGTAGAACGCCAGCCAGCCCGCCAGCGCCCAGCGAGAGATCGGTTTCCAATCCTCTTCCAGCGACTCCAGGAAGGGAAAACGCTCGTAGAGTTCAGTCCGCGATACCCACACGAATGGCCCTGACGACTCAGTTGCCTCCCGTAGCCTTCTTCTCCGCCTGGCGGACGCCGGCCAGCAGTTTGGCCTCGGCCTCGGAGGGCGGCTCGGACCGCCCGCCCAGATACTTGGCCAGGAACTGCTCGGCGGCGGCGTAGAAAGCCATGCGGTTCTCCGGCCGCGCAAAACCGTGGCCTTCATCGGGGAACACCAGGTACTCCACGTCCTTGCCTTTCTTGCGCAGCGCTTCGACGATCTGTTCGCTCTCTGCCTGCTTGACCCGCGGGTCGTTTGCTCCCTGGGCAATCAGCAGGGGAATCTTGATCTGATCGGCCTTGAACAGCGGCGAGCGCGAGTGCAGGAACTCCACCTCGGTCTCCTCGTTCCCAATCCGGTTGTGGAACTCATTCAACCCCGCCTTCCAGTAGGGCGGGATGGACTTGAGCAGAGTCACCAAGTTTGACGGTCCCACGATGTCCACCGAGCAGTGAAAAACATCCGGCGTAAAGGCCGCTCCGGCCAGCGCCGCATAGCCACCGTAGGAGCCGCCGTAAATGCAAATCTGCTTCGGGTCGGCGAGGCCTTCATGGATGGCCCAGTTCACCGCGTCAATCAGGTCGTCGTGCATCTTGGCGCCCCACTCACGGTTGCCGGCGTTCAAGAACTTCTTGCCGAAGCCGGCGGAGGCGCGGAAGTTGACCTGAAGCACCGCGTAGCCGCGATTGGCCAGCCATTGCGCTTCGCCGTTGTAGCCCCAGGCGTCCCGCCCCCAGGGACCGCCGTGCACGTTAAGCACCAGGGGCAGGTTCTTCGCTTCGCGGCCTAGCGGCAGCGTCAGGTAGCTCACCAGCTTCAAGCCGTCGCGGGCCGGGATGGTCACCGGCTTCATCGGCGCCAGTTGGTATTTCTCCAGGGCCGGCCGGGCGGTGAAAAGGAAGGTGGCTTTCTTCGTCTCGCGGTCGTAGGCGTAGTAGTGCACCGGCTGCGTGTCCACGACATACGAGATCAGCCAGGTGCGGTCGGCGTTGTCGCGGTTGATGATGCTGAACTGGCCCGGCTGCACTTTGCGCAGCGCCTCGAAATCGGCGGCCACCGACTGATCCAGGACCGTCCACTCCAACCGGTGGAGGTTGAAGCCTACCGCCTGCACGTTATGGCGGAGGGGGTGGGTCAGCACGCTCCACACATCCACCTCGGGGTTGTGGGCCAGCACCGTCTTTTTCTTGGTGGCAATGTCAATCGCGTAGAGTTCTGTAGTGTCGCTCTCCAGGTTGTCCTCGATGTAGAGGCCCTTGCCGTCCGGCGTGAAGCCGTGCGGTTCGCCGTTGTCCTCCGGCCCCCAGGATAGGAACACTTCGAAGGCCGCGCCCGGCTCCTTGCCCACCAGGAGTTGGTAGCCGCCCTCTTCGGTGGCCGCCACCGCGCCGCGCACGCGGAGGTCGTTGTCAATCACCCAGCTCACGTAGTTGGGTTCGCTCTGAGCCTCGGGCTCTACCGCGCCGTTGCGCAGGTTCACGCGGTAAAGGTCGAACACGCTCTGGTCGCGCAGGTTCATGCCCATCAGGAGCTGGTCGGGAACCTTGGAGTCGGAGTAAATGCCCTGCACCCGGATGCCCTCGAAGGGGCTGAGGTCGCGGATGGCGCTCGTCTTCAGATGGGCGGCGTAGAGGTGCCAGTTCTCGTCCCCGTCGCGGTCCTGGATGTAGAGCACGTTCTGGCTGTCCTCCGCCCAGTAGAAAGTGCGGATGCCGCGCTTGCGGTCGCGCGTCACCACGTGGTCGTCATCCTTCCCAATCGTGCGCACCCAGACATTGAGTACGCCCTTGTCGGGCGCCAGGTAGGCGAGGAACGCCCCGTCGGGGGAGATCTGCGGAGAGGCTTTCTCCGGGTTTCCGAAAACCACGGCGCGGGGAATCAGCTCCGGCGGCTGCGCCGCCAGCGGCGCGGCCAGAGCCAGCACTGCCAGGACGAAAACAAGACGGCGGGTCAAACGCTGCATGGAAATCCCTCCCTCGGGCATGAAATCAGTGAACCACCATTGTAACTAACGAAGGTTGTCCGCGTAAAGTTGCGTCTTTCGGCAGCCGTCAGCCGCTGTGATAGAATGGCGTTTTCAGGGATTTTTCAACTCCGCCGGCGTCGAGGAGGCTCATGGCCAGCCCCGATACCATCGCCCTGCTGCGCGACAAAGCTACACGCCTCCGCATTCATTCTCTGCGCGCCACCACTGCCGCCGGCTCCGGCCATCCCACGAGCTGTCTCTCCGCCGCCGATTTGGTCAGCGTCCTCTTCTTTCACGTCATGCGCTACGACCCCAAGAATCCTCTCCATCCGGCGAACGATCGCTTCGTGCTCTCCAAAGGTCATGCCGCTCCGCTGCTCTACGCCGCCTGGGCGGAAGCTGGGCTGTTCCCGCCGGAAAAACTTCTCACTTTGCGCCAGTCCACCAGCGAGCTCGAAGGGCACCCCACGCCGCGCTTTGCTGGCGCCTACGTGGGCACCGGCTCGCTCGGGCAGGGGCTGAGCATCGGTTGCGGTATGGCTTTTGGCGCTAAACTCCAACAAGCGCGTTATAACGTGTACGTCCTGCTCGGGGACGGGGAGACGGCCGAAGGCTCGGTCTGGGAAGCGGCGGCTTTCGCCAGCCACTACAAACTCTCGAACCTCACCGCGCTCGTGGATGTCAATCGCCTCGGCCAGTCCGACCCCACCATGCTCCAGCACGACACCACCACCTTCGCCCGCCGCTTCGCCGCTTTCGGCTGGCAGGCCTTCGAGATTGACGGCCACAATTTCAAACACATCCTCGACGCTTTCGAGCAAGCCGCCAAGGTCACCGACAAGCCGGTGGCCATCATCGCCCGCACCCTCAAAGGCAAAGGCGTTTCTTTTATCGAGAACAAAAACGGCTGGCATGGCAAGGCCGTGCCCAAGGCCGATCTGGAAAAAGCGTTGGCCGAGCTGCCCGTGGACGCCGCTGCGCGGCCGGTGGAGATTCGCCAGCCCGGGCCGCCACCCGGTGCATTTGCCCCCGCCAGCAGGGTGGCGCCGCCCGCCTATCAAAAAGGCCAGCCGGTGGCCACCCGCGAAGGCTACGGCCAGGCGCTCAAGAAACTGGCCGAAGCCGACCCGCGGATTATTGCGCTTGATGGGGATGTCAAGAATTCCACCTTTGCCGAAGTTCTGGCGCAGGCCCACCCCGAGCGGTTCATTGAATGCTACATCGCCGAGCAGAACATGGTGGGCGTAGCGGTGGGATTGGGGACCACGGGGCGGATTCCATTTGCTTCGAGCTTCGCTTGTTTCTTGACGCGCGCCTACGACCAAATCCGCATGGCGGCCATCTCCCGCGCCAACCTCAAGCTGATGGGCTCCCACGCCGGGGTTTCTATCGGCGAGGACGGGCCTTCGCAGATGGGCCTCGAAGACTTGAGCATGATGCGCGCCGTGGCCGGCTCGACCGTGCTCTATCCCTCCGATGCGGTGGCTATGGAAAAACTGGTCGAGCAGGCGGCGCGCACGCCCGGCATTGTCTACCTGCGGGGCACGCGGCCCAAGACGCCCGTGCTCTATGACAACGACGAAGAGTTTCCCGTGGGCGGCTCGAAGGTGCTGCGCCAGAGCGCGGACGACGCGGCCACCGTGGTGGCCGCCGGGGTCACTCTCCACGAAGCGCTCAAAGCTGCCAACGAGCTGAAGAAAGAAGGAGTCAACCTGCGGGTGATTGATCTCTATTCGGTCAAGCCGGTTGACCGCGAGACTCTGCTCGCCGCTGCCCGCGCCACCGGCAACACGTTACTCGTTGTCGAAGACCACTTCGCCGAAGGAGGTTTGGGCGAAGCGGTGATGAGCGGGCTGGCCGGCGAGGGCGTGCGCGTGGTTCATCTCGCGGTACGCG
>CAYTXK010000100.1:0-7647 GCA_964441645.1 uncultured Acidobacteriota bacterium | reverse complement strand
CCCAGGTGGTGGACAAACACTTCGCCCAGCACGTCGCGAAAGTCGGTGGTGAGCGCCAGGTCGCGCCCTTCGAAAAGCTGCTCACGCTCCAGCCCCGGCCACGCGCCATACACTTTTCCGCCGCGCACCGGGCCGCCCACGACGAATACAGCGTTGGCGTGGCCGTGGTCGGTGCCGCGGTTGCCGTTTTCGGAAGCGGTGCGGCCGAATTCCGACAAGGTGACGACTACAACATCTTCCATACGGTCGCCCAGGTCGCGCGCGAAGGCGCTGATGCCGCCGCTGAACTGCCGCAGCAGGTTGGCCAACTGGCCCTGCGAGCCGCCTTCGTTGACGTGATGGTCCCAGCCGCCGGTTTCAACGAACACGATTTCGACGCCGAGGTTGGCCTTGATCATCTGCGCCGCTTGCAACATCGTTTGCCCGAAAGGCCCCGCCGGGTACTGCGCGCCCTTGGCCGGGCTGTACTGCGCCGGGTTGACGCTTTCGAGCAAGCGCACCGCTTCGAAAGTTTCTTTGGCGGTCGGGGCGAGCAACGCGTCGCCGGAGGCGCCGTAGAGCGACTCGAGGCCGTGCTCGACCAGTTCCGTGTTGCGCCCGGCTTGGAGGCCGAACTGCGCCACGTTGGGGAGGGCGAGCGCCGGCGCCGGCCCCTGCAAAATCCGCGGCAACTGCGAGGTCAGCGAGAGCCCGCGAAAGGTGGAGGTTTTCTCCGCCGGTGTAGTTTGCAGGTAGCGGTTCAGCCAGCCGTCGGGCGTGCTTTTGCGGCCCGGCGTGCCGGATTCCATGAAGTCCTGGGCGTCGAAGTGCGAGCGAGTGGAATCGGGCGAACCGGCGGCGTGCACGGCGGCCAGCAGCCCCTGGTCGTAAAGCGGCTTGAAGGGTTCCAGTAGAGGATGGAAGCCAAAGAAGCCGTCGAGGTCAAGCGCCGCCTGCGGGTCGCCTTTCTTGGGCCGCGGGATGGCGATGGTAGGCCGCATCGAGTAGTAGTCTTTCTCGGCGTGGGGGACGACGATGTTGAGCCCGTCGGCCGCGCCGCGCTGGAAAATCACCACTAGAATTTTCCCTTTGCCGCTGGTAGCGGCCGCGGCCCGCGCCAGGAAATCAGGCACCGCCCCCAGCCCCACGAGCGCCAGGCCTGAGGATTTCAGGAAAAACCGCCGTGTCAGCTTCATCGCTATCGTCCTCCGCTTGGCCCTTATTTCCGCTGAAACTCCGGCGAGGCCAGCAGCCAGCCGAGCGCCAGCCGGGCCTGCGCCTGCTCCCCGAGAGCGCTCGTTTCTTTTTTGGCGTTGGTCAGTTCAGAGATGAGCGTGGCCTCGGTTTGCGCGCTCAACGGTCGCCCGACAATGTCGCGCCCGAGGCGCGACACCAACTCTTCGGCCGACCGCGCCTGCAGCCAGTCGGGAGCAGGCTCGACGCTGACGCCGGGCACGCGGTTCGCCGTCAGGCCGAGCGCCACTTTCATCCGGCCGAGCAACGCCCCGGTCGAAACCCAGGCGTCGGCGGTGTCTTTGTAGCCCGTCGGCGGCTGGGCGGCGTAGAGCGGCTGGCCGAGCTCGCGCTGGACGAACACCAGCCCCGGCGGGGAATCAGTCACCTCGGCGCTCGTCGCCCGCGCGGCGCTCACCACAAACTCGAAAGGCGTCTTGACTTTCGCCGCCACCGCCGCCGGCGACCAGAACTCTTCGGAGGTCAGCATCACGCCCAGCACAGCCCGGATGTCGCCGTCGCTGGCGAGGAAGGTCCTGGCCATCTTGTCGACCAGAGTAGAAGGCGGAGTGTCGCTCACAAAGCGGCGGGCCAGCTTGGTGGAGATAAAGCGCGCGGTGGCCGGCTGGCGCGCCAGCAGGTCGAGTACGCGCTTGCCGTCTTGCTGGCCGCGGTTTTCGACTCGCTGGCCCAGCACTGTTTTCGTTCCTTTGTCGTGCAGCTCGTCCACGTAGATGAACTGCTGGCCGAGTTGCAACGGCAGCATCGTCCAGCCGGTAAAGCAGCGCGCCACTTCGATGACGTCTTGCTGCGTGTAGCCGCCGTCCACCCCCAGCGTGTGCAGCTCCAGCAGCTCGCGCGCGTAGTTTTCGTTGAGCCCGCTGCGGCGTCGCTGCGGTTGCGGAGGTCGCTGGTTCTTCTGCCGGAGTTGTTCCATGCGGCGAAAGCCGCCGCGCCGCGGCCGCGCCGCGACTGGCTCGTCATTGTCCATGCGGCCGAGCTGCCGCTCAATGACCCGCTCCGCTTGCGCCGTGTCCATCCCGCGCCGGCGCAGGATGTCGAGCATCAGCCCGCCGGGGCGCACGCCCTGCGCTTGCAACTGCATCGCGTAGCGGCGGCGCAGCTCGCGCTCATCGAAGTTCGCCTTGGGGTCGGAGCTCAGCCAGTTGTCGAGATAAAAAAGCATGGCCGGATGCTGTGCCGTGGCGCCCAGCAAATCGCGAAACTTACCCAGTGCGTGCGGGCGGATGGCCTCGCGCTCGTAGCTCGAGGTCAGCCAGCGGTCCGCCCCTTTGCCCACGAAAACGTTGAAGTGGTTGAACCAGAAGTCGGTCATCACTTCCTGGAGCTGGCGCTCGCTGTAGATGGCGCGCAGCAGCTTGGCCTGCGACAGCTCGATGACGATGCGTTGCGGGCCGTTCATCGCCTGCCTGTCCTGAGTCCCGCTTCGCGGGACGAAGGGCTCGAGCCGCTCCTGCCGGTTCCGGCGCTGCCGCGCTGGCTCTTCCCTGTCCATTTCGGCCTCGGGTTGATTCGCGCCCGGCTGTGTCTGTTGTGCTCGCCGCTGCTGACGGTCGCGCCGGCGCTGAAGTTCAGGGAAAAGCGACCCTTCGGCTTCGGGGTCCATCCCCGTCTGGGCGCTCAAGCGGCGCTCGATCTGCCGCAGCAGTTGCGGCGGCGGATAGGCCGTCAGCAGCTCCGTCGGGCTCATCGTGACCGTCTTGAGGTTCGCCAGGCGTTGTTCCAAACCTTCGTCCACCAGAGTTTCCGGGTGAAGCTGCTGTTCGATGGTGGCGGCGATTCCCATCCGCTTGACCCGCTCCACGTCCCCCGGCCGCGGGCCAAAGCCGATGCGGTTGAGGAGATGAACAATTTTCTGCTCTTCGTTGAGTCCCGTGTCCGGGATGACCAGCGGGCCGCGAGCGGGCGGGATGGCTGCCGTCGCGCTGAAACTCGGCGACGGAATCAGAAGCAGAACGGAGAGCCAGAGTGCCAGCAGCGCCCGCCCCGGTCTCCATTTCATGCCGCAGCTCCTAGGGTCTCTTCCCCGCCCCTCTGTTCCTATTCAACCCTGCGGCGCGAAAAAAGTTTCTCTTCCTCGAATACGGGTGGGTGAGTGCGAAAGAGCAAAGCTCTGTATGACCTCCTAGGAGACTGCCAGAAAGTAAGAAGTTGTCATTCCGAGCCCCGAAAGCCAGCTTGTCCTGCCCGCCCTGAGCGGAGTCGAAGGGAGGCCCGCACGGCGGGACGAAGGGCCCGGCAGGCATTCGGGGCGAGGAATCTGCATTTCCCCTCCAGCCAAGGCAAAAGCAGATCCCTCGCTTCGCTCGGGATGACAAGTCGCCAGTCTTTTCAGTGCCCTGCTCAGGCCCGCGGATGCGCCTTGTCGTACACCTCCATCAACTGCTTGATGGAGACGGAGGTGTACTTCTGCGTGGTGGACAGCGAGCGATGGCCGAGCAGTTCCTGAATAGCGCGCAGGTCGGCGCCTTCGGTGAGCAAGTGGGTGGCAAAGGCGTGGCGCAGCATGTGCGGGTGCAGGTCCCAATTGGGGTCGAAGAGCTTGCTGTATTTTTTGACAATGCGGCCCAGGGCGCGGGTGGAGAGCCGCTGGCCGCGGTGGTTGAGAAAGACCGCTTCGCCGGCCTCGCTCGGCTTTCCTGCGGGGAGCAAGGCGTCGCGCACCTCGCGGTAGCGGTCGAGGGCCGCGCCGGCTTTGGAGCCGAAGGGCACCAGGCGCTCCTTGCGCCCCTTGCCGCGCACGCGCAGCATCTGTTCCTTGCGGTCAATGTCGCCGAGGTTCAGCCCCACCAGCTCGCTGGCGCGTAGCCCGGAGGCATAAAGAAACTCGAGCAAGGCGCGGTCGCGCCGGATGAGGCGCCGGGCGCGCTCGTCGCGTTGCGCCGCCGCCGCTCCCTTGAGCCCGGAGGCAGCGGGAGAGAATTCGGCGCAGGCGTCGAGAAAACGGTTGACCTGCTCGGCGGTGGGCACGCTCGGCAGCCGCTGCGGCAGTCGCGGCGTGCGCACCAGCCGCGCCGGGTTCTCCTCCAACCAGCCTTCGCGCACGCAGAACTTGAAGAAGGAGCGCAGCGAAGCCAGCTTGCGGGCGACCGAAGTCTTCTGCCGGTTGTGGCTGTAGAGGTGGCCCAGGTACTCGCGGATGACGAGATGGTCCACGTCAGCCAGGCGCGGCTCGCTGACCCGGCCGCGCCGGTCGGGAACGGCGAGGTAGTCGCGGAATTGTTCCAGGTCGCTGCGGTAGTTGCGCAGCGTGTGCGCCGAGGCGTTGCGCTCGTCGCGCAGGTAGGTCAAATATTTCTCAATCGCCTCTTTCATCCGCTTCCGCTAGAATTATACCCGACGTCGGAAACCCTCGATAGCTCGCTCGGACTCTCCGCCCCAAGGAGCGCGCCCATGAACATGAAGAAGTACCTGATAGCGGTGTTAGTGGTGTATGTGCTCTATTCCGGCCTGGCCATCGTCATCCACCAAATCATCCTCAAAGCGGAGTACGAGCCGATGATTGGCTCGGTGACGCGCCCCCTGAGCGAATTCGGCCAGCGACTCCCGCTGCTCTATCTCGCCAACCTGGTCTTTGCCCTGGCCTTCTGTTACATCTACGCCCAGGGTTACGAGGCGGGAAAAAGCTGGCTGGGCCAGGGGCTCCGCTTCGGCCTGATTGCCGGCACTTTGCTCGCCCCCTTCGCTGTCACCGAGTGGGTGATTTATCCCCTGGCGTGGTCGCT
This sequence comes from uncultured Acidobacteriota bacterium, assembly GCA_964441645.1. Taxonomy (GTDB): domain Bacteria; phylum Acidobacteriota; class Terriglobia; order Acidiferrales; family 2-02-FULL-67-57; genus CAYTXK01. The sequence goes on along the minus strand of CAYTXK010000100.1, from coordinate 2,689 downwards.
ATGTGTGAAATGGATTCTCTTCGGCTATGGGCAGGTTGTGGTATGCGGCCTCGCCGCCGCCGCGCTTTACACCGCACCGGCTAAACGATAGAAAACACTGGGGATAGCGTGCGTTTGTTGGCGTTATAACTCGTATGCGTTTGTTGGCGTTATGACTCGAATTCGACCCATTCCCAAAGAGCGCGCCGCCGTCGTTCTAAGGAATCTCTACGACGCGGCCGAGAATCAATTCGGCACCGTGCCCAACCTCTTCAAGACGCTGGCGCACCGCCCGGAACTGCTGCTGACCTTCGCCAATTTCTACCGCGAGCTGTGGACCGGCGGCGTGGTGGAAGTGAAAATCAAAGAGTTGGCGGCGGCGCGCGCGGCGGCCATCAACGGCACCCCGTATTCGATAACCCATCACGGCGCCGCGGGGGAGCGGGCCGGGCTGAGCGCGCCGCAACGGGCCGCCGTGCAACGCGACGATTGGCAGGCCTCGGGCCTCTTCGATGAGCGCGAGCAAGCTGTGATTCGACTGGCGGAGAAGTTGACCCGAGCGCCGGCCAGCATCACCGACGAGGATATCGAGAAGCTGCGTAAGTGGTTCGGCGAAGCCCATCTGGTGGAACTGGCCCTGCTCATCGCGACGGTGAATCTGACCGACCGCGTCAGCCAGGGCTTTGCCGTTGACGTGGATTAGACGGAGGCGGGCCTGCGGTCGCGCCTACGAAGTTCTTTCCGTTGCTGCGCGTTCGCGCCGCACCACCCAGATCGAGGCGGCGATGGCGACACCGAGCACACCGGCGATGACGCCCAGGGAAACCAGGATGGGAATCTTGACCCACTCGGTGATCAGCATTTTGACGCCGACGAAACTGAGAACGATCCCCAGCCCCATCCCCAAGTAACGGAACATCGGCATCAAGCCCGCCAGTAAGAAGTACAGCGCCCGCAGGCCGAGAATGGCAAAAATATTCGAGGTGTAGACGATGAAGGTGTCGCGGGTGATGGCGAAAACGGCGGGAATGGAGTCCACGGCAAACACCAGGTCGCTCGATTCAATCATCGCCAGGACCACCAGCAACGGGGTGGCGAACCAGCGCCCCTCCTGGCGAATGAAAAAGTGTTCCTCGTGAAAATCCCGTGTCACCGGCCACAGCCGCCGCACCCAGTGCAGAACAGGGTTGGCTTCCGGATGAACAGAAAACTCTTGGTGGCGGGCGAAGCGGATGCCGGTAAAAACGAGAAAGCCGCCGAAAAGATAAGTAATCCATTTGAATTGGGTCAGCAAGGCGGCCCCCAGCAGGATCATGGCGCCGCGCATGACGACCGCGCCCAGAATGCCCCAGAACAAAACGCGGTGCTGGTAGCGGGGCGGAACCCGAAAATACGAAAAAATCAGCACAAAGACGAAAATATTGTCGAGACTGAGCGACTGCTCAATCACATAGCCGGTCAGGAACTCCAGCGCCTTGTGCCCGCCTTGCCAGTGCCAGACTCCCAGGTTGAATAGCACCGCCAGGCTGACCCAGACCGACATCCACAGCGCGGCTTCTTTTTTGGCGACGACGTGGGCTTGGCGGTGGAAGACTCCGAGGTCGAGAGCCAGCGCCCCCAAAACGAAGAGGTTGAAAACGACCCACAGCCAGATGGTCGAGGACATGGCCGGCCGCTCCTCGCCGCCTAGTGCCGTTCCAACTTATTCTGCCGATTTGAAGGCAACCTTTCGACAGGAATCATAGCAGGCTCTCCTAACACTCCAATGTGCTCCCGATAGTTGGAACGGCACTAGGAGGGAGTGGCTTCGACGAGCTTCTCGGGGGCGGGCCCCGGCGCCTGGAAACCGCAGCCGTCTTTGCGGCAGAAGCGCACCGTCCCCTCTTGCAGGCGTTTCTCGAAGGTCAACGGCGCCTGGCACTGCGGGCAGGGCTCGGCCAGGGGTTTGTAGCCGACGGTGAAGTGGCACTCGGGATAGCGCGAGCAACCGTAGAAAAGGCGCCGGCCGCGACGCGTGCGCCGCTCCACCAGCTCGCCCTGCTGGCACTCCGGGCACTTGATGCCCAGCGTCTTCTGGCGCGTGTAGCGGCACTCAGGAAAATTCGAGCAGGCGATGAACATTCCGTAGCGGCCGTGTTTTTCCACCAACTGGCCGCCGCACTCGGGGCAGTTCTCGTTGAGCGGCACGGGTTCGGCGCCGCGGCCCCGCGCCGCCAGCGGCTTGGTGGTTTTGCAATCCGGGTAGCCGGTGCAGGCATAAAAAGTCCCGAAGCGGCCACGCTTGATGACCATTTCCCGCCCGCAGTTGTCGCAGAGCTGCACTTCGCTCTCCGGCGTCTTGTCATCGGAATCGATGCCGTGCACTTCGAACTCCGGCTCGCGGGTGTTGGTGCACTCCGGGTAGCCCGAGCAGGCCAGGAAGAGCCCGTGGCGGCCCATGCGCAGCAGCATAGGCTTTCCGCAGCGGTCGCAGGTCTCCTCGGTGGCCCGGCCGGCTTTGAGGTTCTCCATCTCCTCACTGGCGCGCTCCAGGTCTTTGGCGAACTTCTCGTAGAACTCTCCCAGCGCCGCGCGCCAGTCGAGTTTGCCCTCTTCGATTTCGTCTAGCTCCTCCTCCATGCGCGCCGTGTATTGCACGTCGAAGATGTCTTCGAAGCTCTTGATCAACAGCTCGGTCACCAGCTCGCCCAGGGGCGTGGCGAATAGCCGC